>NZ_JAINEZ010000014.1:0-81451 GCF_019873065.1 Sphingobium sp. PNB | reverse complement strand
CCGCCCCCTTCCCCGTCATCCCCGCCTTCGCGGGGATGACGGGGAAGGGGGCGGGGATGACTGAGGAGCGGGCGGACGTGGCGAAGGAACGGGCGGGGATGACGAGAGAGGGGCTCGTCATGCCCAACCCTCCACGCCGCGCGCGCCTCTGGTCAGCACGTCCAGGCAGGCCATGCGGATGGCGACGCCCATTTCCACCTGTTCCGTAATGGCGGAGCGTTGCGGGTGATCGGCGACGACGCTGGCGATCTCCACGCCCCGGTTCATCGGGCCGGGGTGCATCACCAGCGCGTCGGGTCTGGCGATGGCCAGCCGTTCCGGCGTCAGTCCGTAGAGCATGTGATATTCGCGCGGGGAGGGGATGAAGGCGCCGTCCATCCGTTCATTCTGCAGCCGCAGCATCATGACGACGTCCGCGCCCTCCAGCCCTTCGTCCATGCGGGTGTAGGGCGTCGCGCCCAGCATCTCGACCTCCGGCGGCATCAGCGTCGGCGGGGCGACGGCGCGGACCTGCGCGCCGAGGGCCGCGAGGCAGAGCATGTTCGAGCGCGCCACCCGGCTGTGCAGCACGTCGCCGCAGATCGCGACGATCAGCCCTTCGAACCCGCCCTTGCGCCGGCGGATGGTGAGGGCGTCGAGCAGGGCCTGGGTCGGATGCTGGTGCCAGCCGTCGCCCGCGTTCAGCACCGGGCAGTCGACCTTGTCCGCGATCAGCGCGACCGCGCCCGAACTGGCGTGGCGGATGACGATCACGTCGGCGGCCATGGCGTTGAGCGTCATGGCGGTGTCGATCAGCGTTTCGCCCTTCTTCACGCTGGACTGGCCGGCATGCATGTTGACGACGTCGGCGCCCAGGCGCTTGCCCGCGATCTCGAAGGACAGCAGCGTGCGCGTGCTGTTTTCGAAAAAGGCGTTGATCTGGGTCATGCCGGCCAGCCGGTCGTCATGCTTGCGCGCGCCGCCCCGGTTGCTCCTGGCCCAATGTTCCGCCTCATCGAGGAGGAAGCGGATTTCCCATGGCTTGAGGTCCGCGATGGAGAGCAGATGCCGATGCGGGAACAGCGCCCGGCCGGTCAGGTCGCCCCCTGCAAGATCGGACTGGGTGGAGGAAACGGGGATGTCGGGCATGAGCCGACGCTTTAGGCGAGGGTGGGGAAGAGGGCAAGTATGCTCCCCTTCCTGCGGGGCAGGTTCAGCCCCGTCCGAGCCAGCGGCCCAGCAGCGCGCCGTCCTTCATCACCTCCCGCGCGGCATTGTGGCCGGGCGCGCCGGTCACGCCGCCGCCCGGATGGGTGCCCGCGCCGCACATGTAGAGGCCCTTCAGGGGTCCGCGATAGGCGCCGTGGCCCAGGACCGGGCGCGCCGCCCAGAGCTGGTCCAGGGTCATGTTGCCATGCATGATGTCGCCGCCGACCAGCCCGAATTTCCGTTCGAGGTCGAGCGGGGAGAGAATGTCCCGCGCGATCACCGATCGGGCGAAGCCGGGCGCATGGGCGTCGACCGTGGCGATGATGCGATCCGCCGCCGCCTCCCGCTCATCGTCCCAACGGCGTCCATCGGGCAGGACCGGCGCGAATTGCTGGCAGAAGAGGCTGGCCACATGGCAGCCGGCCGGGGCGAGGCTTTCGTCCACGGTCGAGGGGATCAGCATCTCCACGATCGGCTCGCGCGACCAGCCTTCGCGCTTCGCGTCCATATAGGCGCGGTCCATATAGTCGAGCGTGGGCGCGATGATGATGCCCGACTGGTGATGTTCGCCCATGCCGGGCAGGCAGGTGAAGTCGGGCAGGGACGACAGCGCGACATTCATGCGGAAGGTGCCCGACGCCGTTTTGAACCCGCGGATGCGCCTCAGGAAATCCGGCGGCAGGTCGGCGGGGTCCATCAGCCGCTCGTAGAGCAGTTTCGGCCCTACATTGGCGATGACGGCCCTGCCCATCACCTCCTCGCCGCTTTCCAGCCGGACGCCCACGGCGCGCGCGCCGTCGACCAGCACGGATGCGACCGGCGCCTCCAGGCTGATTTCCACGCCGAGGCCACGCACCACCTGCGCCATGATCCGGGTGATCGTGCCCATGCCGCCGACGCTGTGGCCCCAGGCGCCCTTCTTCCCGTTCACCTCCCCGAAGACATGGTGCAGCAGCACATAGGCGCTTCCCGGCGCGTCGGGGGAGGCATAGTTGCCCACGATCGCGTCGAAGCCGAAGGCGGCCTTCACCGCCTCACTCTCGAACCAGCCGTCGAGGAAGCCGCGTGCCGAGCGGGTGAACAGTTCCAGCACGTCGCGCTGCTGTTCCAGCGTCAGGCTGCCGATCCGCCGTCCCTGCCGGAGCGCGGCGGCGATCATCGCCAGCCCGTCGCCCGCATTGGGCGGCGCCTTCAGCGTCATGTCGCGCAGCAGGTCCGCCACCACCTCCAGCGCGTCATAATAAGCGGGGAGGGTGGCGGCGTCTTTCTGGCTGAACTTCGCGAATTCCACCTGCGTCCGCTCCAGCCCGCCGCCCAGCTTCAGATAGCGGCCGTCCGGCTGGGGGAAGAAATTGCTGATCGGCCGTTCGAGCACGCGATAGCCATGTTCGGCCAGCCGCATGTCGCTTATCACCTTGGGGTGGAGCAGGCTGACCGTGTAGCTTGCCACCGAATTGCGGAAGCCGGGGTGGAACTCCTCCGTCACGGCGGCGCCGCCCACGATGGCGCGCCGTTCCAGTATCCGCACCCGGTAGCCGGCCCGCGCCAGATAGAAGGCGCAGACCAGCCCGTTATGCCCGCCGCCGATGATGACCGCGTCATAGGCCCCGGTCATGCCGCCCGGCTCCATCCCGGGGCCGGGGCGCGATGCAGCCGCGCCTGCGGAATGATCCGCCGCATCCGCGCGCAGAAATGGCGGAGCGCGACCTCCTGCGTCGACAGGGGGCCGACGGTGAAGCTGTCCGAGGAAAGGCCCGCCTGCACCCGGTCCAGCAGGGCGCTGTCCTCCGCATTCACCCGCCGGTTGATCCGCCAGTTGAGGTAGCGGGCGGCCTTCATTTCCCGCCGCTCGTCAGGAATCGCATAGGGAATCTCCCGGATCAGCGATCGGGTGGGGGACAGCGGCAGCCACTGCATGAAGTCCACCTGGTCGGGATATATGTCGAAGGCGATATTGGGCCACAGCCTGAAATAGGTCCAAAGCCGCTGCCGCTCATCCCCCAGATGCGGTATGCGCGGCAGGAAATGCTGATAGGCCCGCTCGGACGGGTTGGAGGAGGGCTGGCTGAGGATCGGCCCGCACATCCGGTCGGCATGGGCGCCGGCTTCCACCCGATAGCCATCCCCCATCAGGCGCCGCAGTCCGGGATGCGCGACCGAAATATGCAGCCCGTCCGAATAATTGTCCCCGATGATCTTCCAGTTCACCGCGCGGGGCCGCAGCGTCATGCGCCCCATGGCCCTCAAGTCCGCGAAGCGATAGGCCGCGATCTCCTGACCATGGGGCGCCATCATCTCCGCGACGCCGGGGCCGCCGTCATCCTCCAGCCTGACGAAGAGAAAGCCGTGGAAATCCTCGACCTCCACGGCGTGGAGCCCATGGCGGGCGGGGTCGAAGTCGTAGCCGGCCTTCAGCGGCACCCCGGTCAGGCGGCCCCGGTCGTCATAGGTCCAGCCATGATAGGGGCAGGTGAGCTTCCTGGCGCAGCCCGCGGCGGCGTCCACGATCCTCGCGCCGCGATGGCGGCAGACATTGGCGAAGGCGCGGATGACGCCGTCCCCGCCCCGGATCAGGATGACGCTTTCCCCGATATAGTCCAGCGTGCGGAAATCGCCGGGAGCGGGAATGTCGCTTTCATGCGCCACGATCTGCCAGGAGGGGCGGAATATCCGGCGCAGCTCCAGCTCGAAAAATTCGGGATCGCGATAGGTCCATGCCGGCAGGCTCCATGCCGCATCCGGGTCCGCCAGTTGCCCGCCTTCCTCCACTATCCCGCGCCCCACCCCAGCCGATAGATTTTACGTATGTATAACAACCTCGTTTTTCCGGCAATGGCGGCGGTCGGACCTGTCCTAAGCCGTTCTTTCCGGCACCTCGCCCCAGTCGGCCAATATGCTGTCCCGACTGGCCACCGCCTCCCACGGAAAGACGAACCAGTCCTTCGTCGCGTCCCGGTCGATCGTTTCCGCGCGATAGTCCACCGTGGCGGCGGACCGGATATTGTCGATCAGGACCGCGAAGCGCACCCCTGCGGCGGGAGCGGCCGCCAGGGCATTGCGGACAGCATTGATCGTCCGTCCGCTGTCGTTGATGTCGTCGACGAACAGCAGCGTTTCGCCTGTCGCTGCGCGCTGCGCCAGGCCGGCCAGCAGCGCCTCTCCGAAATCGGGCAGCTTCGCCGACAGGTCGACCGACAGCATGGCGAGGCCGGTCGCATGGCTGAGATAGGTGGCGGGCACCAGGCCGCCGCGTCCGATGCCCACCAGATAATCGGGCCGCCATTGCGACGCCGCCAGGGCGCGGGCCAGCGCATCGATCTGGGCCAGGAACGCATCCATGGTGACGGGGGTCAGGATCGGCTGGCCCATCGCGTCAGCCCGCCGCCGCCAGACGGGTTTCGGCATCCGCCGCCGCGCCGTAGCGGCGGGCGAGGAAGGCGCAGGCCATCAACTGTATCTGGTGGAACAGCATGACCGGCAGCAGGATCGGCCCCACCGCGCTGGCGGGGAACAGCACCCCGGCGATGGGCACGCCCGACGCCAGGCTTTTCTTCGATCCGCAGAATTGCAGCACGATCGCGTCCTCCCGCGACAGGCCGAGCAGCCGTCCCAGCAGGAAGGTGAAGACCAGCACGACGACCAGCATGGCGATGCAGATCGCGGCCAGCAGCAGCAATTCGCCGCGCGACACCTTCTGCCACAATCCTTCCACCACCGCCGCGCTGAAGGCGGAATAGACCACCAGCAGGATCGATCCGCGATCCACCCGCCCCAGCATCGCCCTGTGCCGGCTGACGAAGCCGCCGATCCATGGCCGGGACAGGTGGCCGATGACGAAGGGCAGCAGCAGTTGCAGCACGATGTCCTCGACCGAAGAGAGCGAGATCAGGCCGCCCGTCCCGTTCTTCTCCATCGTCAGCGCGACCAGCAGCGGCGTCAGGACGATGCCCAGCAGGTTGGAGAAGGATGCGCTGACCACCGCCGCCGCGACATTGCCCCGCGCAATGGCGGTGAAGGCGATCGAGGATTGCACCGTGGAGGGCAGCAGCGTCAGGAACAGCAGCCCCGCCCGCATCGAAGGCGGGATCGCCGCCGCCTGCTGAGTCGCCAGGCCGATCAGGGGAAAGACCGCGAAGGTCGTTCCCAGGGTCGCCAGGTGCAGCTTCCAGGCCCGGGCGCCGTTCCAGATCGCCTCCCGCGACAGCTTGGCGCCGTGCAGGAAGAAAAGCAGGACGATGCCCGCATCGGCCGCCGCCCCGGCCAGGCCGGCGGCTTCCCCGCGGGCGGGCAGCAGGGAGGCGAGCGCCACCGTGCCGATCAGCAGCAGCAGGAAGGGGTCCAGTATCTCGCGCAGGCGTTGCATGGGTCGCCTTTAGGCAGGATGGACGGAAAAGGATAGACGCGCTCGTGCCGATGCGCCAACAGTCGCGACGAACCACAAGGCCCGCGACACCGGCGACATCCGTGACAAGGGCGGAAGAACAGCAAGGAGACTCCGGTCGTGAGCGAAGGGATAGCCATTGTCGAAAATCAGGGCGTCGTCGAAATCCACATCGACCGGCCGGAAAAGAAGAATGCGCTGACCGCCGACATGTACCGCACCATGACCGCCGCGCTGGCCGACGCATCCGCGCGGGACGGGATCGGCGCCGTGCTGTTCGCGGGCAAGGGCGACGCCTTCTGCGCGGGGAACGACCTTAAGGATTTCATGTCCGGTCCGCAGGGCGGGGAGGCGGCCTTCGCCTTCATCCGCGCCATCGCCGCCTTCGACAAGCCGGTGGTCGCCGCCGTGCAGGGTCTGGCCGTGGGGGTGGGGACGACCATGCTGTTCCATTGCGACCTGGTCTATGCGAGCCCCGACGTGCGGTTCATCATGCCCTTCGTCAATCTGGGGATCGTGCCGGAGGCGGGCTCCAGCCTGCTGGCGCCGGCCATATTGGGCTATGCCAAGGCGGCGTCGATGCTGCTTCTGGGCGAGCCGATGGATGCGCAGACCGCCGACCATGCGGGTTTCGTCACGGCGATCGTCCCGGCAGACGCGCTGCTGGACCATGCCCGGCAGAAGGCGGCGTTGCTGATGACCAAGCCGCCCCAGGCGCTTGCCGCCACGCGCCGGCTGATGAAGGGCGACCCGGCGGCGCTGAACCAGCGGATCGAGGAGGAGGCGCGCCTGTTCCAGCAGACGATGCAATCCGCCGAGGCGCAGGAGGCGTTCGCCGCCTTCTTCGAGAAGCGCGCGCCGGTGTTCCGCCGCTAGAGCGCGCTGCGTTAAATCCTGCGCAGGCCGCGCGCGCATCGTGCGCAAAACCGGTTCCCGCTTTTGCGCACGATGCTCCTAGCGTCCCGCTGCTGCGGCGGATTCCGCTATGGCTGCATCGGATCGGCTGCGGGTCGGCTGCTCCCGGCGCGCCCTAAGGCTTGCCGAAGCGGATTTCGCTGACGATGACGGCGGCGACCACCAGCGCGCCGCCCAGCAGGGCGCTGGCGGGCAGGCGGTCGCCCGCGATCCAGCCGATCAGGCCCGCCCAGACGGGCTCTCCGGCATAGATCAGCGTTGCACGGGTGGCCGACACGCTGCGCTGCGCCCAGTTCATCACCAGCTGGATCAGCGCCGTCATCAGGCCCAGCCCGCAGGCCGACAGCATGACGATCCAGTTGATGGGCGGGACGGCCTCTCCGGCCGGAACCATGCAGGCGAAGGCGAGCAGGGACGTCACCGCCAACTGGATGAACGTCACCCGCGCCACATCGACGCGGCCCGCCCAGAGGCTGATGAAGATGATCTCCAGCGCGATGGCGAGCGTGCTGATGAGCGTCAGCGCCTCCCCCCGGCCGAGCGACAGCCCGTCCCGCGGCGCGGCGATCAGCAGCAGGCCGGCGAAGGCCAGCGCCACGCCGACCCAGCTTGCGAGGCGCGGCCGCCTGCGCAGGACGATCCATTGCAGGATGGGGACCAGCGGCACATAGGCCGCCGTGATGAAGGCGGAGGTGCTGCTGGGGATCGTCCGCAGGCCCCAGGTCTGGAGCGTATAGCCGGTGAAGATGCCGCAGCCGATCATCGTCCCCGCCAGCCATTCCCGCCGCGTGACGCCGCGCAAGACCGGCAGGGCGAGGGGGAGGGCGATCAGGGCGGCGGTGCCGAAGCGCAGTCCGACGAAGAACAGCGGTCCGCTGTGCCGCATCGCCTGATGCACGATCAGGAAGGTGCCGCCCCACAGCAGGGTGATGCCGATCAGCGCCAGTTCCGGGCGCCCGATCATCAGCCGGGAGGGGGTTTCGGGTGCGGCGCCGTGCATGCCGTCGCTGGTGCTGCGGATGGCCGCTCAGGTCAAGCGCCGCTCCCGTCCGGTCGGCAGGGCGCGGCGTTTTTTCCGATCCTTTTCCCCAGGTCCCTTTCCGTGCCGTCAGTCGTTGCGGATGTCGTTGCCCGCGCGTTCCATCGCCGCGCCGACATCCCGCTTCGCTTCGCGCGCCTCCCGCTCCGCATCGCGGGAGGCATTGTCCATGGCCGCGCCGAGGCGGCCGGAACCTTCGTCTATCGCATTGCCCGCCTCGTCCAGGCCGCGGTCGAGCCTGTCGCCCGCCCGGTCGACCGTATTGCCGACGTCGCTGCCGATCGCGGAGCCGGCATTTTCCAGATTGTCGGCCGCCTTTTCCGAACAGGCCGATGCGCCGAGGACGGTCAGCGCCGACATGGCGGTCAGGAATGATGTGCGCATGGGTTCACCCTTATCTTGCCTTCAACAAAGAGCAGATAAGCGCCCCTGCGGCGATAAGGTTGCGTAACGATCCTTCACCGGCCGCGCAGGCCGAACACCATGGACCGGTCCTGATCGGGAATCAGCCCCTCCAGCACGCGCCAGAAGCCGGTGACGGAGCCCTGCCCCGCCTGGGCATAGGCGGCGGCCATCTTTTCCCGCAGGGCGCGGAACAGCTCCGCCTCCAGCGCGACGCCGGCCGGGCTCAGCCGCAGCAATTTCTGCCGCCGGTCGCTGGCGCCTTGCCGGGTTTCGATATAACCCTGCTCGATCAGGTCGTTGAGCACGCGGCCCAGCGACTGCTTGGTGATGGCGAGCAGGCGCAGCAGGTCCTTGACGGTCAGGTCGGGCTGGCGCGAGATGAAATAAAGGGCGCGGTGATGCGCCCGGCCCAGCCCCTGCGCGGCGAGCCCTTCGTCGATCGAGCGGGTCAGCGCGGAATAGCCGAAATAGAGCATCTCTATGCCGCGCCGGATCTCATCCTCGCGCAGGAAAAGCGGTGAAGCGGGCGCGATCTGGGATGTCGGGACGGGGGATGGGGAATGGGGCGCGGACATGCCGGTCGGTTCCAGGCTGAGAGGAAAGGGCGCGCGCATATTGGCGGTTCCGGAAAATAATGACTAGGCTTTCCTTTCGCGCAACAGGCGCTATATGGCGGTCCGCGCCGGCGATGTCCGGGCGATGCTGGGGCGTAGCCAAGCGGTAAGGCAGCGGTTTTTGGTACCGCCATGCGCAGGTTCGAATCCTGCCGCCCCAGCCACATATCCCGACATGACGACGTACTTTTGGGCCGCTCGCTGGAGCTGGCTCAAATGGCGCGGTTCCGATGCGGAAGCGATCTGCGAGGCGTTGACCCGACCCACCATGCGTTTGATCGGGGCCTGAGACGCGCGAATGGCGTTATGGCGAGCGGCATCCAAAAGCCGCATAAACAGGTCGGACACATGGCCGCACCAACCAGCTGGGCAAAGTTCATAAACCCTTGCCAACGGAGGGCCGTCCACGCAGGATCGATGTTCCAAATTGCAGCCAGTGGTCGAAAGCGTGGTCTGCTATCCGATTGTCGACGGTTCCAGCCACCCGCGATAATGGACCAGCCGCCCGATCAGGGGCAATGCGATGGGCACATCGAAATGGAAGCGCCCGCCTTCGGCCCATTCGCGGGCGGGCGAACGCGGGGCAAGCCATGTTGGCAGGGGCAGGGGACCGATCCACCAACGCCGCATGACCATGGTCAATCCCTGAGCGTCGCCGGGAAGATCGAAGGCGAAGCGGAACGGGCCGAAGCGCTCGACAAGCCAGCGGCCCCGTTGGCTGAGGTGGCTCTGAAAGCGTCGCCCTCCAAAATTGCGGGTCCAGCTTTCGCGGCCGTCGGCTTCATGGAAATGAACATGCAGGCGATGAGTACCGGCTTTGGGAAAGCCCACGATCCGCGCGATCAATGCCGCGGCCGGGTTCGACGCGCCGGTCACCGCGGCTTCGCCTGCTGCGCCGCCATCGCGAAACACATCATGAATGGCGCGCACCTCCGGGGGGAGCTGTCCGAAGCGATCACCCATAATGCGGTCATATAGGGGCGGCAGAGCAGGCAGTTCCGCCCTATCGTGCTGGATGGCCAGATTTCCGAAGGCATCGGCATAATCGCTCAGCGTCAGCGCCTCTGCGGCATCGCGGGCGCCTGCGGCTTCCTGTCCCGACAGGATGCGCGCTACGATGGGCGCCACGGACAATGTCGGTATTTCCGGGCCATCGCCCCGGTCGGCGATCAGCGTCCATCGGCGCTCGACCCGTTGGCCAGCCACGTCACCGAACAGGCGCACGATCATGGCGGAGCGATCGCTGCCCAGCGACCGGGTCAGGGATTGGAAAGGGTGAAGGAAACGCGCGAGCGGCGCGAGAGTCGTGACGAGCCGCCAACGCACCAGCCAGCTGGCGAGCCAGAGCGCCCAATTCTGGAACCGGAGTTCCGTACCCGCCCGGAAGGTGACGGCCGGGCGTCCCGCCAGCCTTTCGGGCAGAAGGGCGAGGTCGGGCACATCGACAAGCGCGACCTTGCGACCTGTGATCGCCTCCGTTCCCGCGCATCGGAACTGGACGGAACGCATCTCCTGCCATCCGAAGGCTTTCGCCCAGTGCTGACCGCGCCAGATGCGCAGGGGCTGGCCGACCTGTCCTGCTATGGCGGCGGAAACCGCCGGACCTGCCGTCGCCTTGTTGGATGCGCTGATCGCCATCTCGACCGCGCGCACCCTGTCCATGCCTTGCGCCAGATGACGCACCGCCGCGCTCGACAGCGCCGGCACGCTCGAAGCGCCGGAGAGGAGGATGACGCCTGCGGCTCTGGCGGCATCGTCCAACGCCCCGATGCCGCACACGAAATCGCGGCTGTCGGCGATGTCGACATAGTGAACCCTGGCAGCAATGCAGGCTTTGGGGATGGCATGATCCATCGCCTGAAAGGGGCCTGAGGCATCCACCACTATGTCCGGCCTATGCTCCTCCAATGCGGTGGCGATCCGACTGCGATCCAGTGCCAGCGGCATCAGGCTGGGCGCATCCCCGCAAAAGGCGCGGGCCTTGCCGACGGACCGTCCAGCGACCAGCACCTCATGCCCTGCAGCGGCGAGACGCCGCGCGATGCGCCCGCCAAAGCCGCCATAGCCGCCAAGGAGCAAGATCCGGCTCACAGGATGCGGCGTGCCTGTTCCGTTGTCGGGATCCAACAGGTCGACCGCTTCCCGAACAGCCGATAACGATGGCGCGCAATCCAGCGATAGACGGGATCGCGCAGCCAGCGCGGAACGATACGGAATGCCGCCAGCCCATTCCAGGGGCGGTCCAGACCCGCCCAAATGGCCAGCACCGCATCGCTGTCCCGCAAGGCGCGGCCATCTTCCACCACGATCAGGGTTTCCGGATTGGCCGGGTCGATCCCGAACTGGCGGTAGAGCGCGGCCCCAATGTCACCTTGCGTGGACGCGAGCCGAAAGCGACCGGCTCGGTCATGGCGCAGCACGAAAGCGGCATTGGCCGAGCAGAGCACGCACATGGCGTCGAAGACGATGATGGGGCCGTCGCTATCGCTCGACGCATCGTTCATGCAGCCTCCGCCATGGGCATCCCAACCGTCCAATCGCCATCCAGCCCCAGTGGCGGCAGGGGATTGCCGACCAGCCCGCTGACCATCGCCGCCTGTATGGCGGTGGCCGGCCAGAGCTTGGACAAGGGGCCGACCACGCGGTCGCGGATCAACGGCAGCAGACGGCTGTTCGATTGATAGACCGGGGTGAACAGTGCGGTGAGCCATTGATAGGTCAGCACATGGCGACGGCGCAGTTCGATGGCGTGCCGAATCCCTTCATCGACACCATTCTTCTTTGCTAAACCCTGGGCCAGCGCCCAGGCGTCGAGCAACGCCATGTTGGCGCCCTGTCCCAGCTGAGGGCTGGCGGAGTGCCAGGCATCGCCGATATGGACCAGCGCCGGTCCCACTGGAGCCGCAAGGGTCCGATGGGCGTAGCGGGCGAAGGTCAGTTGGTCAGCATCATGAATCTGATCGAGCAGCGGCATGCAGTCGGGCCATAGCTTGGCAACCTGCGCCTTCCATGGCGCCAGCCCGGTCTCGCGCCAATCGTCCAGCCGGTCCGCGCGGAGCGACCAGAAGAAAGCAGCCTTGGGCATCGTCGCACCGGGCGGCGTTCCGATGGGTAGGACTCCCGCCATGACGCTGGCGCGCTCGTAACGCTGTGCGAGTGCGTGGGGATCGAATGCGGCGTTCTGCGGCCAGTCGAGGCTTGCCCACAGCGCGCCATAGGCCAGTTCCCGGCCCGTGGGCGGCGCCAGCGCTGTGCGCGTGCCCAGCGCATCGACGACGAGATCATAGGGGCCACTCGTCTCTCCATCGGCAAAGCACAAGGTGCGTTTGGTTCCGACGGGTGTACTCCCGATCATGGTGCGTCCGGTATGGACGGTGATTCCCGCCTGCTGGACGGCGTCATGCAGGATCGCGAACAGGCTGGCACGATGGATGCCAATGCCGAACATTTCCCGGTGGCGAAGGGCTGCATAATGGACGTCGAGGACAATCCGCCTGCCCGCCTTGCCGAAAAGGCGATCGACCCGCGCGCCCCGCGCCCGAGCCTCCTCCAGCAATCCCAATTGAAACAAGACCGCCATGCCCGTGGGCTGGAGCATCAAGCCGGACCCGATGGGTCGAGGCGTATCGAAGCGTTCGAACAGCGTTACATGATGTCCGGCACGATGAAGCAGCAGCGCCGCTGCCAGTCCGCACGGCCCGCAGCCCGCGATCGCAATGTCCAGCCCCCGCATGGTCGCTGTCTAGCTGAGTAGACCGTCCTATCCAATAGGAGTGCCACAAGCTTTTAAATCAGCATTCTAGGGCGTGTGGGGATTCAGCCCATCACCCCTCCTTGGCGCCAAAAGGACTTTCCTCCCGCCTGACGACGGTGCGGCGTGACAGAGCCGTCCTTACGCGATCCGCCAGCTCCTCGCGGCGATAGGGCTTGCCGATCACGTCGAGCCGCGTGCCGCGCGGGATGTCGGCGACCAGATCCTCATTATAGCCCGTGGTCATAAGCACTGGCGTTTCCGGATATAGTTCGTTGAACTTCTCGACCAGTTCCAGGCCGCTCATGCCACCCGGCATGACCATATCGGTGAAGAGCAGGTCGACCTTGATATTCTGAAGCTTCAGGAGCGCTTCCTCGCCGCTTGCGACAGGAATGACCCGGTACCCGATCGCAGCCAGTTGCTCGCTCGCCAGCGCGCGGACATCGTCACTGTCTTCGACCAGCAGGATCGTCTGTCCTCCGGCTTCGCCTGAAATCGCCGGCGCTGGCATGGGCCGCACGGGGCCGGACACGACCTCTTCGGGCGGCGCGACGGGAAAGAGCAGCCGCATCGTCGTTCCCTGCCCCGGCTCGGAGTCGATTTCCAGACGGCCGAGCGACTGCTGCACAAAGCCGTGGACCATTGCCAGGCCAAGGCCGGTGCCGCGCTCCTTGCCCTTGGTGCTGAAGAACGGTTCGGTGGCGCGCTGGCGAACCTCGGCGCTCATGCCATGGCCTTCGTCGCGGATGCTCAATACGACATAATCCCCTTCGGGAAGGCCATGCGCCGCCGCGTTGCCGTTCAGCTTCCAAAGCTCGGTCGCGATCGTCACGGTGCCGCCGCCCGGCATCGCGTCGCGAGCGTTGATCAGGATGTTGAGCACCGCCATCTCAAGATGCGTGGGGTCGATCTGCACCGCCGGGAGCCGACGCTCCAGCGCGGTGACCAGCCTGATCTGCGGCCCCACGGTATTGTCGATCAGATCGCCGAATTCGTGGATCAGCTCGTTCATGTTGATCCGGCGCGGCTCGAGCCGGGTCTTGCGCGCGAAGGCAAGCAACTGGCGCGTCAGCCTCGCGCCCCGCTCCGCAGCCCGAGCAGCGTTGCTCAGCATCCGTCGTTGGGCATCGGTCAGATTGTCTCCGAGCACAATATCGAGATTGCCCGTCACCACCTGCAGCAGGTTGTTGAAATCATGCGCCAGGCCGGCAGTCAGTTGTCCGATCGCCTCCATTTTTTGCGCCTGACGAAAAGCCTGTTCAGAGGAGCGCCGACGCGTGACATCAAGCTGGCTGGCGAAGAAATAGATAAGCGTGCCGTCGTCGTCATAAACTGGCGCCACGAACACCGCGTTCCAGAAGGGACTGCCGTCGCGACGATAGTTCAGGATTTCGGTCGAAATCGCTTCCTGCGCCCTTACGGCTTCGCGAAGGGCGCGGACGGTTTCCCTGTCGGTGTCGGTCCCCTGCAGAAAACGGCAATTGCGGCCGACGACTTCGCTTTCCTCATAGCCTGTCAGATCAAGAAACGCTTTGTTGGCAAAGACGATGGGATTGTCGTCCTGGCGCGGATCGGTAAGGATCATCGGCATCCGCGTCATCTGCAAGGCAGCAAAGAACACCGTGCCGCGCTGGTCGAGCCCAGGTTCCGCCACGGTCGATCGCTTCCAGTGATGCGTCGGTCGATTGCCTGTCGGACTGTAGGAACTGGTGTCTTCCAGATCGCCGGCTGGCTCGCCGGTCGCTTCATTGGGAGTGACGGGCGCTTCTGCGCCATCCTTGTCGGCCACGGGCTACCTCAAATCAGTTTTAACACCGCAATAAATCTTCACCAGCGATCTGGTTGCCACGTATCTTCATCCGAGATCGTCAACCGGGCCTGACCATCCCGTCTGCAACCACTTCAGGCGTTTTGCGTTTGCTTCCAGCATCAGAAGAATTTTTCCCGGGGGATCGATGAAAAAGCCAGAACCGTCGCGCGCGATCAGCGCTGACGAATGGCGTCAGATCGTCGATGGCGCGGTTGGAACGGCGATCATCACCACCGATCTAGAAGGCCGGGTGACGAGTTGGAACGAGGGCGCCTTCCGGATGCTGGGCTGGACCGCCCCTGACGTTCTGGGTGAGACGCTGGAGCGCCTGTTTCCCCCCGGCGAGGGCGCCTCAGCGCTCCGACAAGAGATGACCGACGCGCTGACCGTCGGCCGTGGCGGAGGAACAGAAGGTTGGCGCATTTGCCGTGACGGATCTCAAATATGGGCCGTAGGCGAAATGTCGCCGATCCGTGATCGGGCCGGTTCCGTGGTCGGATTCACGAAGATTTTGCACGATCGCACGAAAAGCAGGGAAGCGCAGGAGGCGATATCTGAAGAGCGCCGTGCGCTCGGGATACTTAACCGGGCCGGCTCCGCCCTGGCGGCCAAGACCGATCTTCAGGAACTCGTCCAGATCGTCACTGATGCAGGCGTTGAGCTGACCGGTGCCGAATTCGGCGCCTTCTTCTACAATGTCGAGAATGAGGCGGGGGAGAGCTACATGCTCTACACCCTGTCCGGTGCACCCGCCGAGGCCTTCTCCAAATTTCCGATGCCGCGCAACACATCGGTGTTCGCCCCGACCTTCTCGGGTGAAGGGATCGTTCGGTCCGACGATATAACCAGGGATCCGCGCTACGGGCAGAATGCGCCACGCATGGGCATGCCCGAGGGACATCTGCCCGTTCGCAGCTATCTGGCCGTGCCGGTCATTTCGCGTAGCGGAGAGGTAATCGGGGGCCTGTTCTTCGGCCATGCCGATATTGGCGTCTTCGACCATCGATCGGAAAGGGGCCTGGAAGGCCTGGCGGCGGAGGCAGCCGTCGCAATCGATAATGCCAGGCTGTTTCAGGCACTCGAACGCGAGCTTACACAACGGCGGAAAGCGGAGAGCGAGCTGGCCGACAGCGAAGCGCGCTTGCGGCTGGCCACTGAAGCGGCCGAAATTGGCACCTGGGACTACCATCCCGCGTCGAACCAACTTCGGTGGGACGTTCGGTGCAAGCAACTCTTCGGTTTATCCCCGGAGGCGGCGGTCACCTACGAGGGTTCCTTCATCGCAGGAATTCATCCCGACGACCGTGAGCGCGCGGATGAGGCCGTCCAACGAGCGATCGATCCCGAGGGCTTGGGCCGCTACGACATAGAATATCGCACCATCGGTATCGAGGACGGACGGCAGCGGTGGATTTCGGCGAGCGGACGCGCGCTCTTCGATGCCGATCAGGGAACGCGGTTCGTCGGGACGGTGATTGACATTACCGAGCGGAAGGCGATCGAAGACAGGTTGCACCAGCTTAACGAGCGGCTGGAAGAGCAGGTCGAGGCCGAGATCCGCAAACGCGCTGAGGCAGAAGAGGCCCTGCGCCAGTCGCAGAAAATGGAAGCGATAGGACAACTCACCGGCGGGATCGCCCACGACTTCAATAATCTGTTGGCAGGCATCATTGGCAGCCTTGAAATCATCGAGAGGCGCCTTTCCGAAGGCCGAACCGAGGACATCGAGCGCTTCATCAACGGTGCGCAGACCTCCGCCCAGCGCGCCGCCGCGCTGACCCAGCGGCTTCTTGCCTTCTCTCGTCGCCAGACTCTCGATCCCAAACCGACCGACGTGAACCGTCTGGTCTTTGGTATGGAAGAACTCATCGCCCGCACTGTCGGCCCGGCCATCAAGGTCGAGGTTGTTGGCGCCGCAGGTCTCTGGCCAACGAGGATCGACACCGTCCAGCTCGAAAGCGCGCTCCTCAATCTCGCCATCAACGCTCGCGACGCCATGCCCGACGGCGGCAAACTGACGATCGAGACGGCAAACAAGTGGCTGGACAATCGCGCCGGGCGAGAACGCGACCTGCCACCAGGCCAGTATATTTCGGTCTGCGTCACCGACACGGGAACAGGCATACCGAAGGATATCGCCGACCGGATCTTCGATCCGTTCTTCACGACCAAGCCGATCGGTCAGGGCACGGGTCTGGGTCTTTCGATGATCCATGGTTTCGTGCGGCAGTCCGGCGGCCAGGTTCGCGTCTACAGCGAAGCGGGGCAGGGAACGACGATGTGCCTCTATCTGCCCCGCTACTCCGGCGATGTCGCGGACGATGCCGTGGCGGCGGAATCGCCGATCCCGGAAACGGGCGCCGGGGAAAGCGTGCTCGTGATCGACGACGAACCGACCGTTCGCATGCTCATAATAGAGGTGCTCGAAGAGGCTGGATATGTCGCACTCGAAGCCGAAGATGGCCCCTCAGGGTTGAAAATCCTTCAGTCCGACGTCCGGGTCGACCTGCTCATCACCGATGTCGGATTACCCGGAGGCATGAACGGCCGACAGATCGCCGACGCGGCCCGCGTCGGTCGCCCGGACCTGAAGGTGCTTTTCGTGACCGGGTTCGCGGAGAATGCCGCTGTCGGCAACGGTCATCTTGAGAGGGGCATGGAGGTTATCACCAAACCATTTGTGATGACCGAACTCGCGAACAAGATCACCGACATGATCGAACATCGGCACCTCGGCGCCTGATCGACGCCGATCTCCGGCCGCGTCGGCCAAAGGTCATCTTGAGGGGCGTGGCGTGAGATAGCTGACCGTCCCGACCTGAGGACTGAAAATTGGCGATAGCGCGTTGTTTTCGTCTGTTTGGATGGCTGATTACTGCCAGACGGCATATTCACCATGGGGATGGACGACAGCCAGCAGCCGATCGTGCCCCGGTCCCGACCATAGCCGCAGTTCGAACTGCCGCGCGGTCTCGTTCAGTTCCATCCGGAGCCAGAAGAACGGAGCATCGGCCGTCGCGGCAGCGGCATGGCTCTCCAACGTCGCAAGGATTTGCGCCTGCTCGACCGGCAGGATATATTGCCAGACCACCGAGTGGAACACGACCGTCGCGAAGCCCGTCTTAGGTGCCGCGCGCTCCACGAAACGCGCTGCATTCTCCGCCTCGACCACCAGCGAACCGCTTTGACCCAGCGCGACCGCCGCCTGCAGGCGTTCCATTCTCTCCCGCTGCTCAGCCCAGCAATAGGACAGCAGACGGGTGGCATCGGCCGTCTGCCGGATGTCGATCGGGCGACGGTCGCAGGCATGCCGCTCCGCCACGATCAAGTCCCGGTCCGGCGAGGGTGCCGCTCCTTCCCATCGGCTTGGGACAATCACGGAACTGGCCGGATCGCCCCAGATCGTCCCGCCGATCTCATAGCGAAACGCATCCCACAGGCTGTTCAGCCCCGCGCTCGCGCCCAGTTCAAAGCAGCGTAGCGGGAGCCGGGCCTCGCGCCCGATCGTCAGGAACCCGCCCAGCAGGCATGCCGAGCGCCGCACCTCATTGGTCTGCGGCTCATGTGTCAGAATGGCGGCCACCGGCCCGGCATGGTCGATCAGCACCTGCTCCGCCGTCACCCAGGCCTGCTCCGGATCCTCTGCCGCAGGCGGGTAGCAGGCTGCCAGAGCGGGCGCTTGCCCGCTCAGCACCAGATAATGCAGGCTCGCCAGCAGCCGGAGCGCGACGGCATCGCGCACCAGTCGATCGGCCGGAACCCCGCTCCAGTCCGCCAGCAGATGCGACACTATCCCGCCCGGGATGATGGCCCTGCCCGCCCGTTCCAGCACAGCCGCGCTGAACGGCGCACCCAGCGTCGCGCAGGCATGAGATTGGCGTTCAAAGGCTTCCAAAAGCGTGTTCGACATGGCGGTCTCCCGGATATTCGCTTGCCCGGAAAAGCCCCCATCGACATTGATCGGTCAATCTTGATAAATATAATCAATATGAAAGAGAGCGATTGGATATCCGCCGAGGACGCGCAGTTGCGCCTGGGCGTTCGCGCGCAGACGCTCTATGCCTATGTCAGCCGCGGGCATGTTCAGGTGCGTGCCCATCCAGCGGACGCGCGCCGCAGCTTGTATCGTGCGACCGATGTGGATGAACTCGCCGTCCGCAACGGGCGCAGCCGCAAGCTGGCGGATGTGGCGTCCGCCGCCATCGCCTGGGGCGAGCCCGTCCTGAGTTCGGCGATCACCACGGTGCGCGCCGGCCGTTTCTTCTATCGCGGCCATGATGCCGTCGGACTAGCGGAGGATCGGCCGCTCGAAGCCGTCGCTCGCCTGCTGCTCGGCGAAGACCAACCCGGCGCCGACAACATGGAGCGAACCCCACCGCCCGACCATGTCGATCTCCACCATCGCCTCTACCAGATGCTGGCGGGGCGTGCCGCGGCCTCGCCGCCGATGCTGGGGTCGAGCGACGGTATGATCGCTTCCGAAGCGGCGCTGCTGCTGGACCTCGTCGCGGATGCGGCCGCTGGCGCTGTCCTGCCTGGCCCGATCCATCAGCGGCTGGCGAACAGTTGGGGCGCCGACCCCCATGGCGCGACGGCCGACATCATCCGCCGCATGCTGATATTGGTCGCCGATCATGAATTGAACGCCTCCACTTTCGCGGCGCGCGTGACCGCATCGACCGGCGCCTCGCTGGCCGCCGCTGTCCTGTCCGGTCTTTCGACGCTTTCCGGCCCGCGCCATGGCGGCATGAGCGCCATGGCGCGGCGTTTCGCTGTGGAGGCTGAGCTGCATGGCGCGCGGGACGCTGTCCACGCGCGGCTGGTTGAGGGGCGGTCCCTGCCGGGTTTCGGCCATCCACTCTATCCGCAGGGCGACATAAGGGCGAAAGCGCTGCTCGACGGCTTCGAACTGCCCGCCTCGCTGGCGGCATTGCGGGCAGCGGCGAAGGATCTGGCCGATGTCGAACCCAATATCGACTTCGCCATGATGGCTATCTGCCTGTCCTGCGGCATGCCTGCCCAGGCGCCCTTTGCCCTGTTCGCGACAGCGCGCAGCGCAGGCTGGATCGCCCATGCCGTTGAACAAAACCGGACGGGCAAACTGATCCGGCCTCGTGCTCGCTATGTGGGACCGGAACCGCTGATCGGGTCGGATTGACGGACCGGGCCTTGGCCGCGACACGGCTGTGCTTCAAGCCTCCATGCGGTCCGGCGTGTCTCCCTTGGCGACCCGCAGCAGCAGATAGCCCAGCAAGCCGGAAAACAGGGAGCCGGCAAGGATGCCGATCTTTGCTTCGGCCTGGAGCATCGCGTCGTTCGAAAAGGCGAGAAGCGTGATGAACAGGCTCATCGTGAACCCGATCCCGCACAGAAGCGCCGTGCCCAGCATCTGGAGGCGGCCCGCATGAGCAGGCATGTCGGCCATGCCGAGCCGGATGGCGAGCATCGATGCGCCGAACACACCCACCACCTTGCCGACCAGCAGGCCTAGCCCGACGCCCAGCGTGACCGGCGCGACAAGGGCCTCCGCTCGAAGGCCGAGAAGGGGAACGCCCGCATTCACCAGCCCGAAGAGCGGCACGATCAGGAATCCCACCGGCCAGTGCAGCAGATGTTCGAGTCGATGGAGCGGGCTATGTTCCTCCAGATCCGGTTTGCCGGGCGTCCCTTGCAGCGGAATGGCGAAGGCGAGGATCACGCCCGCCAATGTCGCATGGATGCCCGAGCGCAGGACGAAGAGCCACAATAGCGTGCCGATGAGCAGATAGGGAATGAGCCGGCGCACGCCGGAACGATTGAGCGCGAACAACAGGATGGTGACAGCCGCCGCGCCGCAAAGGTCGATCAGCGAGAGTTTTGCCGTGTAGAAGAAGGCGATGATGACGACCGCGCCAAGATCGTCGATGATGGCGAGCGCCGTCAGGAAGACGCGCAAGGAAATGGGAACGCGGTTGCCCAGCAGCGCGATCACGCCCAGTGCGAAGGCGATGTCCGTCGCTGCCGGGATCGCCCATCCCCGCGCGGTCGCACCGCCGTTGAACGCCAGATAGACGAGCGCGGGCACCGCCATGCCGCCCGCCGCCGCAATGCCGGGCAATATTCGACGGGGCCAGCTGGAGAGTTGCCCGTCCATCACCTCGCGCTTGATCTCCAGCCCGACGAGCAGGAAGAAGACCGCCATCAGCCCGTCATTGACCCAGTGATGCAGGGATAATGGGCCAATCCGGCTGTGCAGCAGATGTTCATAAGCCCGACCGAGCGGTGAATTGGCGATCAGCATCGCCAGCGCGGCCGCGACCATGAGAATGATGCCGCCGGACGCCTGTCCTTTGAGAAACTGGCGCAGGGCGCTGAGCGGCTTCACACGCAAGAGGGCCATCGAGAAAACTCCCGGCAAGTCATCAGCCCGCTGGCGGCCCGACCAACGGCTATCAACCTGCCCGCCCGACAGCCGAAGCGAACACCCGTCGCCGCTATGGCAAATGCGCTCGCGGCGCACAACCATATCCCGAACTCAGGCGACGGGTCGCGGAGGATGAGGAGGGAGCATGGGACGCTTTCCTGATCCCTGAACCGGGCGCGGCAACTGAATCGACGCTGTCGCCTCTTCCGCATGCAATGGATTGTGCTCGATCAATGATGATCGGCCCAACGGTCTGCTACCCTTGCCGGGCAGGTGGGACAGAAGATTACAGCCAATTAAATTGCGCAATCCCGCTGGAGGGGCGAAGGAGGGGCATCGGATCGGAAAGGCGCCCAAGGATGGAAGGCGGGCTGGAGACTGTCTATCATAGCTGCCGCGCCGAACTGCTGCGCTTTCTGCTGGCGCGCACCGGCAGTGCGGCGGAGGCCGAGGATATTCTGCAGGACATATGGCTGCGGGTCGGTCATGGCCGAAGCGGTCCTGTCGCCAATGGGCGCGCCTATCTCTATCGGGTCGCGCAGAATCTGGTGCTGGACCGCCTGCGGGAGGCGCGGCGGCGCGCGGTGCGGGAGCAGGGTTGGATGGAGATGGCCGCCGGCGTGGACCTGCGGCATGCCGATCCCGCCGATCCGAACGCCGACGCGCTGGCGCAGATGACCGAGCGGGAGGAGGTGGCGCGGCTTGCTTCCGCGATCGCCAACCTGCCTGCCGGGGCGCGACGCGCCTTCCAGTTGCACAAGCTGGAGGGGCTGTCGCATGACGAGGTGGCGCAGCGGCTGGGGATCAGCAGGAGCGGGGTCGAGAAACATATGGCGGTCGCGATGAAATATCTGCGCCGGGCCCTGAGCGAGGACTGAGGCGGAGCGGGCATGATGGCGTCACAGCGGGACACGGGAGCATGAGCGGGAGGCGGCGCCCCGAACGGGCGGGCTTCGATGGGACCGGCTTTGGTGGGATAGGGCCATGACGGAGACGATCCTCGACCAGGCGATCGCCTGGCACCGCGCGCAGGATGACGCGGATTTCGACTGGGACGGCTTTACGCTGTGGCTGGAGGCCGATCCCGCGCATCGAACCGCGTTCGATTCCATTGCGCTGGTCGATGCCCGGATCGTCGAGCATCGTGCGACGCTGGCGGCGCTGGTGCCGCCGGTGGATATGCCGGGTCCGGCCATCGCGGCGGAGGCGCCGCGCCGGCGACGGCGGTGGGTGGGCGGTGGAGTCGCGGCGGCGCTCGCGCTTGCCGTCGCCATTCCCGCCTTGCGATCGCCCCCGCCGCAACCGGCAGACTATCGCACCGGGCCGGGGCAGGGGCGCACCATCCTGCTCAAGGACGGCTCCCGGATCGCGCTTGCCGCCTCCAGCCATTTGCGCGTGGAGGGCGCCGCGCAGGACCGGCTGGCGCTGGAGGGCAGCGCCCTGTTCGACATTCCTCACCGGCCCGGGCGGACGATGACGATCGAGGCGGGCGGGCAGCGGATCAGCGACATCGGCACGCGTTTCGACATATTGGCCGACGCCCGGACGATGCGGGTGGCCGTGGCGGAGGGCAGGATCAGCATCGCGCCGCGCGATGGCGGGGATGCGATCCCATTGCCGGCCGGGCGGCAACTGCTGGTCGATCGGGTGACGCATCGCGGCGCGACCAGCGCCGTATCGCCCGGCACCGTCGGCAGCTGGCGGCAGGGACGGCTGGTCTATGAGGCCGTGCCGCTCTCTCTGGTGGCGTCCGATCTCAGCCGCTATGCAGGGGTGCCTGTCAGGGTCGGGGCCGACGTTGCCGACCGGCCATTTTCCGGTGTGTTGATCGTGGGGGACGGATCGGGCCTTGTCGGGGAAGTCGCGCAGTTCATGGACCTTCGCACCGTGCATCAGGGCGGCGCTGTGCTGTTGCGCGCTGGCGCCCGCTAGCGTCGGGGCTGAGGAGCGGCCGATCCATGTCGAACCCGCGCCGCTGGCCGAGGCGCTGACGGCGCTGTCGAAGCAGACCGGGATAGCGATCGGCTTCGAAGGCCGCCTGCCCGGCCTTCGGTCGCGCCGCGTCGACGGGCGGATGACGGTGGAGCAGGCGCTGGCGCGGATGCTGGAGGGAACGGGGCTGGAGGCGCGGCGTCTCTCCCCCACCGCCTATCGCCTGGTGCAAGCCGCGCCGCCGGCATCGCGCCGCGACCCCGTCCGGCCAGCGCATCCGCTTCCGCCGGAGGGGTCGGTGGATATCATCGTCACCGGCACCAAGCGGGAGGAGCCTCTTGCCCGGCTGCCGATTTCGGTCGCGATCGTGCAGGCGCCCGGCGAGCAGGGCGGCGCGCTGCTTCCGGGCACAGAGGAGGTTGCGCAGCGGCTGGACGGCCTGACGCTCACCAATCTGGGACCGGGGCGCAATCGCCAGTTCATCCGCGGCGTGGCGGACAGTCCCTTCAACGGAAACAGCCAGTCGACCGTCGCCATCCTGATCAACGATGCGCGCGCCACCTATAATGCGCCCGATCCCGACCTGAAGCTGGTCGATGTCGAGCGCGTGGAACTTTTGAAGGGACCGCAGGGGTCGCTTTACGGCACCGGCACGCTGGGGGGCGTCTATCATATCGTCACGCGCCCGCCCGATGCGGGGTCGTTCGCGGCAATGGCGGGCATGGGCGCATCACTGGCCACCCACGGCGAAATGGGCGGCAGCGCGGAGGCGATGGTCAACCTGCCGGTCGTGGCGGACCGGCTGGCGTTGCGCGCCGTGGCCTATGCGGTCCGCGAGCCGGGATGGATCGACACGGCGGGCCGGGGGGATGCGAACCGGGGTGAGTTGCGCGGCGGGCGCGTGGCGTTGCGCGCGCTGGCGGGGGACTGGACCGTCGATCTCAACGGCATGGCCCAGATGCGGGACGTGGCCGACAGCCAATATGTCTATGCCCGCCATGCGTTGGAGCGGCCCGCCCAGCCTGCCGAGCCGCACGACAATGATTTTGCCCTGATGGCGCTGCGCGTCGCGGGAAAGCTGGGCGGCGCGGACCTGGTCTATGCCGGCAACTGGGTCGATCATGACGTATCGAGCACGCTGGACGCGAGCGATCTTTCCGCCTCCGCCTTCGGCATTGCTCCCCCGGCGCTTTATCTGGAGCAGCGCCGCAATCGCCTGTTCGACCAGGAAGTGCGTCTGTCGCAGACGCGGGATGACGGTCTGTCCTGGCTGGCGGGTCTCTCCTTCGTGGATGTGCGCAACCATCTTTCCGGCGTGGTCCGGGGGGTGCGGGATGAGACGGTCGGGACCGGCATACAGGGCGTGGTCGAATTTTCGGCCTTCGGCGACATGCGCATGCCGCTGACCGGGGCGCTGTCGCTCAGCGTCGGCGGCCGCCTGTTCCATTCCCGCATAGAGGAGGAGCAGGGCGCGCGCCACGCACGGATCGAGGCGTCGGTTGCGCGCAGCGGCTTTACGCCTTCGCTGGCCCTGTCCTGGCAGGCGGGCGCGCATGATTTCCTCTATGCGCGTTATGCCGGGGCGCTGCGGCCCGGAGGCCTTAGCCGGACCGGCGCCGCTTCAGCCGAGCGGTTCGAGTCCGACGAGCTGCAGACGGTCGAGATGGGCTGGCGGCATTCGGCCTCCGCCTGGCTGACTGTCAATCTCGACGCCTTCCTGACGACATGGTCGCATATGCAGTCGGATTATCTGCTGGCCGATGGGTTGATCGGTACGCGCAATGTCGGCGATGCCCGCATCCGGGGGGTCGAGGCGTCGGTGGACTGGAAACCGGCCGCCGGATGGGCGATCAGCGCCGGGCTGGTCGGGCAGAGCGCGCTGTTGACCCGCACGAACGAGGGCTTGCGGCTGGAGGACCGGCATTTGCCTGTCATTCCCGACTGGAAGGCGCGGCTGGGGGTGAACCGCCATTTCGATCTGTCCGGCTGGAGCGGCAGCATGGGCGTGAACCTTGCCTATCTCGGTCCTTCCCGTCTCAGTTTCGATCCGGGCCTCGACCGGCGGATGGGCGACTATGCGCTGGCGAATGCCGATCTGGCGCTGCGCCGGAAGGATTGGAGCATCCGGCTGTCGGGCAGCAATCTGCTGGACTGCAAGGCGGACAGCTTCGCCTTCGGCAATCCCTTCGCGCTCGCCAGGGGCACGCAATATACGCCGCTGCGGCCGCGGCAATGGGCGATCGGGTTCACGAAAAACTGGTGACCGGCCTTCGCCCTGGAGCCAATCGACATTCGGAAGATGACGAGCCGAAAAGGGTGGTTTTCCGTGACCCGGAGCGCAGCCTACTCAAAGCAGGTGAGCACCGGAAGCACGGAAAAGCGTCATTTGCAGGCCATCAGGGCTGAATGTCGATTGGCTCTAGCGCATAGGTCGCGGTACAGCCGACATGGTCTGAAAGCATGGTGCCGTCCGCCCCATGGCCGAAGGGAATGTCGATCCGGCGCAGCGTCAGAGTCATCTGCCGGCCCGACGCGAAAAACTCCCAGTCGCGGGCGCGACGTTCCGACAGGCGGGCATCGGCGGAGAAGGGCAGGTGCAACCCTTCGGCAGCGGCATAGGCATTGTCCATGGGCGTGCCGAAGCTCCAGTCCCGCGCCGCATGGTCCATAAGGTCGACGCGCCGCTCGACCGCCTGGCCTGCATTGAAATCGCCGCCGACGATCAGCGGGTCGTGAGGGTCGTGCCATTGGCGGATGAAGGCGGTGAGGCTGGCGATCTGAAGGCTGTGGGCATGGTTGGAGCGGGCATCCGGCACGTCGGAGGCGCGACGGCTGTTGAGATGCGTAGTGACTATATCGATCGGCCCGGGCTGGCCGGGAAGGCTGATCCGCACCAGCATGGCGCCCTTGTTCGCCAGGCAGTCGAACCCGGCACAGGCGAAGCGCGGAAAAGCCATGCGGTGGACGGCTACGATGGGAAAGTCGGACAGGATCTGCAGGCCGCTGCCGACATATTTGCCGATGCCCTCGCCGTGGAGCGGGCTCTCGCCGGCGACGAAGCGCTGCTCCGTGACCGCCGGTCGCGCATCGTTCGTCGTCCGGTCGTCCGGGCCGTCCGCGACATAGGCATAGCCGGCCGCCCGCCCGATCGCCCTCGCATCGTCGGTAAAGGCTTCCTGCAACAGCACGACATGGGGATTGCGTCCCTCCGCGCGCATGTCGCGCAGCGTCGTTGCGATGCGGTCGAAATCGGCTTCGCGCCCCCAGGCCAGCGGCCAGGGCAGGCCATGGACATTATAGGTCATGACCGACAGGGCGCCATCGAAGCCGATGGGGACGGGCGGCGGCGGGAGGGCGCGCGTGTCAGCCGGAGGCGCCGCCGCGATCAGTGCGGCGACGGCGATCATGCGGAAAGTCCATGTCGGAATGCGCACAGCCTCTTCTCCTGTGGCGCAACGACGATGCCGGCAGAGCAACACCGCAGTTGTCGCCGGACGATAAAAATATTCATGCAGCAACTGCGGTCCTTGGCGGCGATGGCGTCTTCCCGATGAGGGCGAAAGGCGGATATGGCGCAAATTGTCACAGGCAGGTCATCACCCGGCATCATAGCGGCGCTCGATAGGCGCAGGCGTGCTGGGGGTGTGGACCTGTCATGAAACGACTTCTTCTTTCCCTTCATGATGTTGGTCCATGTTTCGAGGGTGAAGTCGATCGCCTGCTGGATCGGCTTTCGATGCACGCCGCGCCCGGCACGCTCGCGATGCTGGTGGTGCCCAATCATTGGGGCGTGCACCCGCTGCTGCCCGGATCGCCCTTCGCGACGCGGCTGCGTGGCTGGGCGGAGGCCGGCGTCAGCATGTTCGCCCATGGATGGTTCCACAGGGACATGGCGACCCATGACAATGCCCTGGATCGGTTCAAGGCGCGGCGCATGACCGCCGGGGAGGGCGAGTTTCTGGGTCTGGACGGGGCGACCGCTGCACGGCGGATGACCGACGGCCGCGATCTGATCGAACAGGTTACGGGCCTGCCGGTGGCGGGCTTCGTCGCGCCCGCCTGGCTTTACGGCAGCCCTGCGCGCGCCGCGCTTGGCCGGTGCGGATTCGCCCTGGCGGAGGATCATATGAAGGTGTGGCATCCGCCATCGGGCAGGATATTGGCCCGTGGACCGGTCATCACCTGGGCCAGCCGCAGCCGGGCGCGCATCGCATCCTCCCTGCTGGCGGCGCGGCTGTTGCCGCCTGCCCTGCGCCATGCGCCGGTCGCGCGGGTCGCGGTGCATCCGGGCGACGCGCATGTGCCCGCCCTGCTGGACAGCATCGACCGGGTGGTGCGGCGTCTGGGGCGGACCCACCGCCCGGCGCGCTATGGCGATCTGCTGGCAGGCTGAAATGCGTATCCTGACCTTCCTCCACAGTTTCGAGCCGGGCGGCGTCGAGCGGGTCGCGTTGCGGCTGGTGCGCCGCTGGCGGGACCAGGGCATCGACGCGCCACTGTTCCTGGGGCGCGGCGATGGCGCGATGGGCGCTGAACTGGGCCATGACCTTGACCCTCATGTGCCGCGCGGGCCGGGCTTTTCCGTTGCCGGGTTCGAGACCCTGTGGATGATCATGACATTGCCGGGCTTCATCCGCCGGACGCGGCCGGACGCGATGTTCTGCGCGGGCAACAGCTATGCGGTGGTCGCCGTGGCGATGAAGCTGCTGCTGGGACGCCATTGCCCGCCCGTCCTGGCGAAGATCAGCAATGACCTGGAGCGGCGGGACATGGTCTGGCCGGTGCGTACCGCCTACCGGTTGTGGCTGCGCATCCAGGGGCGGTTCATCGATCATTTCGTCGCCATGGCGCCGGGGCTGGAGCGCGAGATTGCCGCGCTCGTCCGGCCGGGGGCCGGGGCGATCAGCATCATCCCCGATCCGGCGCTGTCGCTGGACCAGATCGACCGGCTGCGCGCCGTCCGGCGGAAGAGGGCGGGCAAGGGGCGCCGGTTCGTCGCCATCGGCCGGCTGGCGCGACAGAAGAATTTCGGGTTGATGCTGGACGCCTTCGCGCGGGCCGCGGGCCCCGACGATCGTCTGCTGATCTTCGGCGAGGGCCCGGAACGCGGCAGGCTCGCCGCGCGGTCCCGCCGGCTTGGCATTGCCGGACGCCTTTGCTTCATGGGCCATGTTCCCGATCCCGCCCTGAGGATCGGGCAGGCCGACGCCTTCCTCCTCTCGTCCGATTATGAAGGAGTTCCCGCCGTGGTGCTGGAAGCGCTGGCGGTCGGCCTGCCGGTCATCGCGACGGAGTGCAGCGCCGCGATGCGGTCCTTGTTGGGCGACGGCGCGTTGGGGAGGCTGGTGCCGGCAGGTGATCTTGCCGCCTTCGCAAGGGTTCTGGCCGACGCGCCGGGGCCCCAGCATGCCGCCGCCAGTCTGGCCCAGGCGCGGCGCTTCACGCTGGAGGCGGCCGCCCCCGCCTATCTGGAAAGCTTCGCCCGAATTGCCGCGCGACCGACTGAGGCGTTCCTCATTGCGTGTCGTCAACCCATCCCGTCCACAATGACGAGTTCCTTATGACCGGCAACAGCTCCACCGGCCTGCTTCCTCCTCCCGTCGTGCCGCTCGACCCGCCGGTGCTCGACCCCAAGCCGCTGATCCAGTCGGGCCGCAACTGGACCCGCTGGGCCGGGCCGCTGGTGTCGGTGCTGATCCTGGTCGTCGCGCTGCACCAGTTCCATGGAATCGACCCGTCCAGCCTGTGGGCGATGCTGCCCGGCAGCATCGCCTTCTGGGCGGCCTTCGCGCTTTACTATCTGGCCGGGCCGCTTTCCGAATGGGTGATCTTCCGCCGTCTCTGGGTGATCCCGGCAGACGGCTTCGCAGCGCTGCTGCGCAAGCTGGTCAGCAACGAGATACTGCTCGGCTATCTCGGCGAAGTCTATTTCTACGCCTGGGCGCGGCGCAGCGGGAAGATCACGACCGCGCCGTTCGGCGCGATCAAGGATGTGACGATCCTTTCCGCGCTGGTCGGCAACGGCGTCACATTGGTCATGGTCGCCTTCGCCGTGCCGCTGCTGGGGGCGGTGGACGCGCGGCTCAACAGTTGGGAAGTGGGCGGGTCGATCCTGTTCGTGCTGGCGACATCGCTGGTGGCGATGCTGCTGCGCAGGCGGCTGTTCACCCTGCCGCGCGCGGAATTGCGGGTCGTTGCGGGCATCCATCTGGCCCGCATCGTCGCGACCACGGTGCTGGCGGCGATGATGTGGCACATGCTGCTGCCCGACATCGAACTCAGCTGGTGGATCCTGCTCGGCACGCTGCGCCAACTGGTATCCCGCCTGCCCTTCCTGCCGAACAAGGATGTGGTGTTCGCAGGCATGGCCGCCTTCCTGATCGGGCGCGACAGCGAGATCGTGTCGGCGATGGCGCTGATGGCCTCGCTCATCCTGGTGGCGCATCTGCTGGTCGGCATGGCGCTGGGCGCGACGGGCCTCATGAAGGAGAGCGAGGCGCAATGATCGCGACGCTGCTGCTCGCCGCCGCCATCCCCTCCACCCCCGACCTTGGCAAGGCGGAGGGCCAGTGCCGGGTGGATGAAAAGGGCCCGTCCTTTCTGGTCGACGTCAACGGCCTCAAGGACCGCAAGGGACGGCTGAAGCTGGAACTGTACCCCGCGGACGACGCGGACTTCCTGGCCGACGACAATCTGCTGGTCGCGGCCGGCAAGCCCTTCCGCCGGGTGGAGGTGGCGGTCCCGGCCACCGGGCCCGTGCAGCTCTGCATCCGCGCGCCCGGTCCCGGCACCTATGCGCTCAGCCTGCTGCACGACCGCGACGCCAACCGCCGTTTCTCGCTTTCGGTCGACGGGATCGGCTTTCCCGGCAATCCGAAGCTGGGCTGGTCCAGACCGTCCGCCGCCGCCGCCAGGGCGGTCGTCGGCAGCGGCCCCGCCCATATCGGCATCATCGTCAATTATCGCCGGGGGCTGCTGTCCTTCGGCCCGGTGGAGAAATAGGCCATGCGCATCGTCGACGTCTGCGCCTTCTACGCGCCCAGCGGCGGCGGGGTGAAAACCTATGTCGAGCGCAAGCTGCGCGCCGGGGCGCTGGCCGGGCATGAGGTCATCATCCTCGCGCCGTCCGACAGCGATCGGGTGGTGGAGGCGGGCGGCGGCAGGATCGTCATGCTGCCCGCGCGCCGCTTTCCGCTGGACCGGCGCTATTCCTATTTCGACGACGAAGCGTCGCTCCATGCCATGCTCGACCGGTTGCAGCCCGATCTGGTCGAGGCATCCTCGCCCTGGGCCAGCGCGGCGATGGTGGCGCGGTGGCGGGGCGGCGCGCCGCGCGCGCTCATCATGCACGCCGATCCGCTGTCGGCCTATGCCTATCGCTGGTTCGGATCAGTGCTGAGCCGCGAGGCGATCGACCGGGGGTTCGACTGGTTCTGGCGCCACCTGCGCCGGCTGGACGAGCGGTTCGATCTGGTGGTCAGCGCCAGCGACAGCCTGTCGCGCCGGCTGGAGGCGGGACGGCTCCGGCGGGTGATGACGCTGCCCATGGGCGTCGAGCCGGGGCATTTCAGCCCCGCGCATCGGCATGAGGGGCTGCGCGCCCGCCTGCTGGAGCGCTGCGGGCTGGGGCCGGAGGCGACGCTGCTGCTGGGTGTTGGCCGTCACGCCCCGGAAAAGCGCTGGCCGATGGTGATCGATGCGGTGACGTCGGCGGGCTTTTCGACACCGGTCGGTCTGGTGCTGGTCGGTGACGGGCGGGAGAGAGGGCGGGTGCGCCGGGCGTCGGCCCATAATCCGCACATCCAGCTGCTGGCGCCGATGCATTCCCGCCCGGCGCTGGCCGAGCTGCTCGCCAGCGCCGACGCGCTCGTCCATGGCTGCGAGGCGGAGACCTTCTGCATGGTCGCGGCCGAAGCGCGCGCCAGCGGCCTGCCGGTCATCGTGCCCGACGAAGGCGGCGCGTCCGATCAGGCGCGCAGCGGCGGCGGACTGCTCTATCGCGCGGGACAGGCGGACAGTCTGGCCGGCGTGATCGCGAAATTCGCGCGCGCCGATGCAGTGACGCGGCGCCGGGCGGCGCTGGAGTCTGCGCCGGCCGTCATGACCATGGACGACCATTTCGACCGGCTGTTTGCGGCCTATGACGATATTGCAGGGGCACGACGCCATGTTGCTTGACCGACGCATCACCCGCCCCCTGCGCCCGCACATTCCCTTTCCGGCCTTTCGGAAATCGCCGCAGGATGCGGTGGAAGTCCATCCCTGCGGCCTGCGCCATCGATCGACTTGCGAGTGCTGGTCGTTCGTGGCCGCCATTCTTTGGTGGTTGTTGCGTGCCGATCGGCAACATGGGAAGCGGCCGGGACAACCCTGACCGCGGCATCAGGTCGCGCGGGAGCCAATTCCTGACATTCAAATAAAGATAATCGGTCTTCTTCGATATTTCGAAAGTTATATATCCATCCCGCAAATTGTGATCGGAAGTGAATATAATCCCCTTTGCATCGGAAACAGTAAACACTGCTAACGTTTCTCTAACCTTTCCTGCTCCAATATTGGTTCAGATCAATAGGTGTCGAAATCACCGGAGGGGGAAACGTCATGCGCAAATATTGTGCGTTGTTCCTTTTGGGTCTCTTGCCGAATGCGGCGATGGCAACGGATGCCACAACGACGATGGGCGTGTCGGCCACGGTATTGAACGTCTGCCTGGTGTCGGCGACGAACATGGCGTTTGGCAGCTATGATCCGACATCGGCGTCTCCGACCGATGCGACCAGCACGATCAATGTCACCTGCACGCCGGGCACATTGTTCAACATAGGATTGAACGCCGGAAGCGCCGTCGGAGCGACGGTATCGACCCGGAAGATGCTGAGCGGCGCCAATCCGCTCGGCTACGCGCTCTACAGCAATTCGGGACGCAGCACGAACTGGGGCAACTCGGTGGGGTCGGACACGGTCGCCCAGACCGCGTCGACGATCCTGCCGGCGGCGTTCACCGTTTATGGCCGCATCCCCGCCCAGCAGAGCGTGGCCGCCGGCAGCTACACCGACACGGTGACGATCACCGTCAGCTACTGAAGGCAGGCCCGGTCATGACAATCAGGCGGCATGGCGCAGGACTCGGACGGGTTCTGGCGGTGATGGTCGGCGCCCTGTTCTGGGGGATCGCGCCGTCGGCGAATGCGGGCGCGCTGCGCATCCTGCCGGTGCGGATCGAAATGGCGGCCGAGAAACAGTTTTGCAGCCTGACCATCGCCAATGATGACAAGGCGCCCGCGACTGTCCAGGTCAGGGGTTTTGGCTGGCGCAAGGATGCGAACGGCGTCGACCTGCTGGACCCGGACGGGGGGCCGGTCGTCAATCCCTCCATTCTCAGCATTCCCGGCGGGTCGAGCCGGCTGGTCCGGTGCAGCCTGCCGGCGCGCAGCGGGTCGCGTGAAGAGAGCTACCGCCTGATCATCGATGAATTGCCGATGGCGACGGTTGCTCCCGGTACCGTGCGGACGTTGCTTCGCATCAGCATGCCGATATTCCGCGCGCCGTCCGGCGCGGCGCCCCTGCTTCGCTGGTCGGTCGGAAAGGGCGCGGATGGACGGCGGACGCTCATTCTGTTCAACCAGGGCGACCGGCATGTCCAGGTCACGGCGATCGACATGACGCCTGCCGGAGCTGGCGGGAAAGTCACGCGGCTCGACCGTGGTTTCTACCTGCTGGCGGGCGGGCGCATCGACCTGCCGCTTGAATCCCCGGATGGCGATGCGATCAGCGGAGTGCAGGTGGAGACGGCCACTGGCCCACTCGCCGCGTCAACCGCCGTCGCCGAGCGGTGAGGGTGGATGATCGATGCCGCTCGCTGCTGCATTGTCCGGCGCAGGGCAGGCCGGCTGGCAGCCGGGCAGGGCATCGGTCCTGCTATGGCTGTCGCTGGCGCAACCGGCGGCGGCGTCCGATCTTCCGTTGGCCCTCGCGGTTCCGGTGGCGGTCGAGCCGGACGGCAGTCCGCGCCCCATGCCCGTGGGCGTCGTCATCAATGGCCAGCCCCTTGAAGAGACGGGCCTTGTCGTGCTGAGCGCGGGCCGCCTGTTCGTCCGGCAGGACATGCTGAGCCAATGGGGTTTGCGGTTGCCCGCGCCGCTTCGGCAAATGGAGGTGGGCGGCTGCGACTATGCCTTGCTGGACGGGCTGCCCGGCCTTTCGGTGAAACTCGACGGTTCGGGCGGAACCCTGCTGATCGACGCCGGGCCGTCCTTCTTCCCGACCGCCCATATCGGCCCGGAACAGCGCGGACGGCCGGTGATGGAAGCGGTGCCGGTGCAATTTGTCGGCTATGATCTGTCGGTCGCGCGCTGGGGCGGCGGCTGGGCCGCTTCCGCCCTGCTGGATGCCGGGATGTCGGGCGGCTGGGGCGTCGCCGGCATCACCGCCCTGATGCAGCAGGGCGGCGGCGGGCCGGGGGCGGTTCGTCTCGACAGCAATGTCATCCGCGATTTTCAGGATCGGCGTTTGCGGCTGGTCCTGGGCGACACATTGACGCGCGGCGCCGACTGGAACCGGCCGGTCCGGTTCGCCGGGGTGAGGCTGGGGACCGATTTTTCGTTGACGCCGGAAGCCGTCACCTATCCGGTGCCCCGGCTTTCCGGCTCCGCCGCCTTGCCCTCGGTCGTGGACCTTGCGGCGGCCAGCAGCCGCCAGAGCATGGCGGTTCAGCCCGGCGATTTCAAAATCGATTATCAGCCCGTCTTTACCGGCGCGGGCGAAGTGACGATGACGATCAGGGACGCCAATGGCGCCGCCCGCACCGTCACGCAAAGCTTCTACACCAGTCCGCGGCTGTTGCAGGAAGGGCTGGACGATTTTTCGCTGGAGGCAGGGTTTTTGCGCAGGGACTTCGGTGCGCGCAGCTTTTCCTATGGGGCTCCCTTCGCCGCCGGTTTCTGGCGGCATGGGCTGGGCCAGGGCCTGACGCTTTCCGGCCGCATGGAGGCAAGCGAGGATGGGCAGATGGCCGGGCTGGGATTTGGCGCGCTTCTGTCTTCCTGGGGCGAAATATCGTTGGCGGCGGCGGGGTCGCATGGCCGTTCGGGTGATGGTTTCCTGTGGCGCGCGCAGGTGCAGCGGATCACAGCCCGCTATTCCGTGACCGCCAGCTACATGCAGGAAGATGCGCATTTCACGCAGGTCGGGGAGGATGATCCCGTGCCCGCCGGCCGCCGGGAATGGGTCGTGGCGGGAAGCCTGGCCCTTGGCGGGCGCGGCACCATCAATGCCCATTATCTCGACAGTGAGGGCGGCCAAGGCGACCGCTTCTCCACCGGCTCCCTTTCCTATGCGGCCAGCCTGGGGGCGGCCTGGGTCACGCTGGGCGCGCGGCGGACGCGCTTTTCGGACAGCCGGACCAACGGCCTTTTCGGATCGCTGACCCTTCCCCTCGGCGCGCGGTCGAGCGCGGGCCTGTTCGTGGAGGGTGGCCGCACCGCCGCCAGCTTCAGCCGGAACCCGCCGCCGGACGCGGGGTGGGGCTATCGCTTCCTGGCGTCGCGTCAGGCGGATGCGCCGGTACAGATGGAAGGCGGCGTGACATGGCGCACGGCGGCCGGCGATGTCGATCTGTCGGCGTCGCGCATGGGGGAAATGGAAGCGATGCGGTTCCAGGCCCGCGGGGCGTTGCTGCGGGTAGGGGGGCGCATCATCGCGACACCGCAGCTCGATTACGCCTTTGCCGTGGTGGATGTGGCCGCCGATCAGGACGTGACGGTCTTCTTCGAAAACCGGCCGGTCGCGCGCAAGGCGGAACCGGGCAGGCCCGCGATCGTCACGGGGTTGCAGCCCTATGCGGCCAACCGGATCGCCATCGACCTGGATGCCCTGCCGATCGACACCGTCGTGACATCGGCGGAGCAGGTCGCGGTTCCGGGATACCGGCAGGCGGTGAGGATCGGTTTTGGGGGTGCGGCCGCTCACCCCGTCACCTTGCGGCTGGTGGACGGCGGCGGCGCGGCCATTGCGGAAGGACTGACCGTCACCATGGAAGGAGCGGCATCCGGCATTTCCGGACATGGCGGCGAAGTGTATCTGGCCGACGCGCATGAAGGGCAGGAAATCCTGCTGTCCGGCCCGGCGGTCGCCTGCCGCGCGATCGTCCCGGCCCTGCCGGGCAATGCCGGTGCGGCACGGATGGGGCCGGTACGCTGTGTGCCGGATCGGGAGGGGAAGCGATGAAAGCTGCGGGATTCGTTCTGGCCGCGCTGGCCGGCATGGGGCTGGCGACGCCGGCATGGGGCTGCACCCTGTGCAGTTGTTCGGCGTCGACGACGGGGATCGGCTTTGGCGGCTACGATCCCACTTCGCCCGCGCCCAAGGACGCCGCGGGCAGCGTGACGCTCAGTTGCACGGGCCTGGTCTCGCTGGCGGGGACCATCGACATCGCGATCAGCCCGGGCTCGTCGGGCGATGCGCTGGCGCGCCAGATGACGCAGGGTGGCGCACGGCTCAACTACAACCTCTATACAAATGCCAGCCGCACGACCGTCTGGGGAACCGGATCGTCGGGGACCGGCACGGTCACCGCCTCGTTGAACGGGCTGTTGTCCTTCAGCCAGACCGTGTCCGTTTATGGCCGCATCGCGGCGGGACAATGGCCGCAGGCGGGGGCCTATGCCGACAGCCTGATCGTCACCATCAGCTACTGATGCCGACCGGTTTCGTTCCCATCATGAAGACGCCGCCCGCCTGCCCGTCGGCGGACAAGAGCGGCGCGGCATTGACCCAGACGGTCTGGCCGTCGGGACGGCCGCCCACCAATGCCGCCGCCATGCCGAACGGTTTCCCCACGGTCAGCAACTCTTCCACGGCATCGCTGATCGTGCCGCGGTTGGAAGCCCCGAACAGGGTCGCAAATCGGGTGCCGACGACCCGGCTTTTCTCCGTTCCGACCAGCTCCGCGAGCGCGGGCGAAATATCGGTGACGATGGCCCGGACATTGAAGGTTCCGCGGGCCAGTCCGGGCAGCCGGTCGATCAGATCCTCATAGGCGGCGATCCGCGCATCCTGGGCGCGGAGGGTCACGCGATCCGCGATTTCGTCGGCAAGCACGGCAAAACCGCCCGGAAAGGCCGCAGCCTGGACGCGATGGACGAGCGGCGGCGGCCCGGCGGCGTTCTGCTCGAACGCTTCCGGAATGCCCGTGTCGCGCACGCGTTCAAGCGCCCGCAACAGGGAATGGGAGTCGGAGCCCGCCAGCATCTGCGCCAGGGGGACTCCCAGCACCTGCTTCTCGCTGACGCCAAAGCGGCGGCGGGCGGCCAGATTGATCCGGGAGAGTTTCAGATCCCGATCCGTCAGGATCACCTGCGTGGGGATCATGTCCAGCAGGATGTCCAGTTGCGTTTCCGGATGATCCGGTCCGCTGGAGCATTGCCGGCCACTGGCCAGACGCTGGAACAGGTCCGTCGCAAGGAGCGTCAGGCCGACATGGCCATGGTTCATGATATGGATGGGTTCGCCCATTGCCTGTCGGGAATGCACGGCGAAATGCCGAATCAGCGCCGTGGCCGTGACGACCTGACCGGGCGGTAAATCATCCACCGGCTTGCTCCCCTTTTCCCATCATCCCGTCAGTGTCCGCATAATGCGTACAATATCGGGCCTGTCATTAAAACGGAATCGTAACGAGTGCGCTGCCGCCGATCAAATGCTTCCTCAACCCATTGTGTTGCCGGACGAATATGGACGGGGTCGGGGAAGGGAAAAATCCGGCGGGCCGTGCCGATACATATATTGCGTAAAATTCCCTGTCTTCGCCTTCGCGCGCCCTTAGCCGTGGCGCTTCCATCTTCCGTCCGGGGACGTGGGATGCCGGGCTTGCGCTACCGCTGGACGGGCGCGTGGGGGGCACCCGTTCAGGGGACGGATCCATGAGGCGCGACGCATCGCGATATTCATCCGGGACTGCCGGAATAGCGAACCCGGCGAAGGGGCGAGGCAGGAAGGCCATGCGATGGCTGACGGGCGCTTTGCTGCTGGCAGGCGCGGGGTCGGGCGTGACCGCCCGAGCCAATGTGGTCAGCGCCTGCTCCGGCGTCAGCCTTCCCAAATCGGTGCTGACGCAGACCATCGGCGATGTCATCACGCCCGTTCTGGCGCCGGTGGAATCGACGCTGAGCATCCTGACCTTCGGATCGGTCGACCTCGGCATCAACGCCGCATTGTCCAATGCGGCGTCGGGCGCGCCGATCAATCTGAATGTGCTCGACATCAACGGCAATGCCGTCGACCTGCTCTCCGACCCGAGTTGCGAAACGACCTCCGACAGTTTCAGCCTTCTTACGCCCAGGGGCATTTCCTTTGGCGGCAACAAGATCACCGGTCTGGGTACGCCGGGTCTTGAAGCCAGCGCGGGCGAGCTGGATGCCATCGCCATCGGCAACCTCGCCAGCACGGCCACGGGCGCCTATGAGGCGGTGGCGATCGGCGCGGGGGCATCTGCCACCCACATGCGCAGCGTGGCATTGGGTGCGGGATCGGTCGCCAACGGCCTCAGCCTGAACCTGCCCGCCTATCTGGTCGGCGGCACTGCCAGCGCGGAGGTGAATATCGGCGGCCGCCGCCTGACCGGGCTCGCGGCCGGGGCGAATCCGACCGACGGCGTCAATGTCGCGCAATTGCAGGCCGTCAACGACGCGCTGGGCACCCTGGCCGGCAACGCGGTGCAATATGACGGCAGCGCGCGGTCGATGGTCACGCTGCAGGGCGCGACCGGCACCGGCATCACCAACCTCAGCGCGGGAGCGGTGAACGCCACCAGCACCGATGCGGTCAACGGCTCGCAATTGCAGGCGACGAACGACCTTGTGGCCCAGAACAGCGCGGCCATCGTCCAGCTAGGCTATGATCTTGCGATATTGAACGATCTGGCCGTCAAATATCAGGATGGGACGAAATCCTCCATCCTCCTCGGCGGCGCAGGCGGCACGGCCATCACCAATCTGGCCGCCGGCACCACGAGCAGCGACGCGGTCAACCTGTCGCAGTTGAGCAGTTCGGGGAGCGGCAGCGGCAGCGGCGGTGGCGGTGCGGCGCAGGACGCGCTGCCCTATGATCCGGCGATCCAGGCCTATAATGCCGCGCGCGGCGGCGTCGACCAGAAGATCGGCGGCGTTGCCGCAGGCGAACTGAGCGCGGCATCGGCCGAGGCGGTCAATGGCGCGCAACTCTACGCGACCAATGTGCAACTGGCCTATAATGTGACCGCCATCGCCGACCTTCAGGAAGCAAGGGCAGGGTATCTCCAGGTCAACAACAGCTCCGGCCATGCCAAGCCCGTCGCGAGCGGCGCGGACACGCTGGCCGCGGGGGCAGGCGCCGTGGCGTCCGGCAGCGGCAGCCTGGCGCTGGGCACGCAGGCGCAGGCGATTGCGCCGGGCAGCGTCGCGCTTGGCTATGCTTCTGTCGCCGACCGGGCCAATACGGTGTCGGTCGGCAGCGCTGGGGCGGAGCGGCAGATCACCCATGTCGCCGACGGCATCGCGCCGACCGACGCGGTCAATCTGCGCCAGCTGCAAGGCGGAATGGGGCAGGCGGTGGATGCCGCCAACGCCTATACGGATGTGCGCTTCAATCTGTTCGACAGCGGCCTGCGCAATTTGCGCCGCGATGCGGAGGGCGGCATCGCCGCGTCCATGGCGATGGCTGGCATACCGCAATTTTCCGAGGCCGGCGGCGGCACCCTGGGCCTGGGCGTCAGCACGTGGCAGGGGGAACATGCGGTCGCCATGGGAATATCGAAAGTGTCGGATAATGGCCGTTTCATCATGCGGGCGTCCGCAACCTATAGCAGCCGCAATCAGGGAGGCGCCAATGCCGGCATGGGCATCGCGTTCTGAAAGGCGCCGGTATCTGGCCCTGCTGGCACTGGTCCTGTGTCCGTCGCCCGCGGCGGCGGCCGAGCCGGACTTTCTGCCGGACATCGCGCCCTTGTCGGATTTCCCCGATCCCGGTCGCGCCACCCGCCGCGAGGGTGTGTTTCTGTTGCCCCAGACGCCGCGCCTGTTAACGCCCGGCATGACCAAGCGGCAGGTCTATGCCTTGCTGGGCGTGCCCCATTTCCATGAGGGTTTGATCGGTGAGCGGCGCTGGAACTATATCCTTGATTTCTATACCGGTTCTGGAACGGAATATCGGATTTGCCGCCTGCAATTGCATTGGGACCGCAGGATGCGCCTCGAAAAAATGGCCTGGAGCGACAAGGCGTGCCGGGACATGGTTTACGCGCCGCCGCAACCGCTGGCCAGCGATCCGCAACGCCCGGTTACGGTGCGGAAGCTGCCGACGCTCACGGTCTATTTCGATTTCGACAAGGCCGATGTGCGCGAAGACGCGCATCGCGAACTGACCGCATTCCTGCAGGGGAATGAGCGAAGCATCCAAAAGCTGTCGGTGACGGGTTTTACCGACAGCGCGGGGCCGGATGCCTATAATGACCGGCTGAGCCTGATGCGGGCGGATGCCGTGGCCAGGGATCTGGTGGCGATGGGGGTGCCCCTGTCGAACCTCCAGGTCTCCGGAGCGGGGGAGCGCACGCCCGCGCACCGGTCCGAGGGAGGCGCTGCCGATCCTCTCAACCGGCGGGTGCTGGTCCGCATGATGTCGAATGACGAATGATGATAAATCCCTGCGCTTCGTAGCCGGATCGCTGGCATGTCCGGCAAAGCCGGTGCGCGGGAGCGATGGTCGCTGCGTCCCGCCGAAAAGCTAGAGCCATCGACATTCAGCCCTGACGGCCTGCAAAAGAAGCTTTTCCGTGCTTCCGGTGCTCACCTACTTTGAGTAGGCTGCGCTCCGGGTCACGGAAAACCACCATTTTACCTTCGGTGGCCTTCGGCTCGGCTCGTCATCTTTCTGAATGTCGATTGGCTCTAGGCGTCAGTTGGGCCTCGCGCCGATTTCAGGGTGACGGGACGCAGGCTTTCCTTGTCCTCCGGAGCGACCGTTGCATGAATGTCGGGCCGGTAATGTTCGTCCGCGCGTTGCGATCCGTCAGGATGTTCGGGACCTTCCAGATCGACCGGACGATGTCCCACTTCGCCGGGGGCGTCGGCCTGTTGCCGATGCGCCGCGGTCTGTTCATCATGCTCCGCTGCTGAATCCCGGTTTCCGGTACCGGGCGTGGACCAGGTTGGGCGTCCGCCTTTCAAGAGTTGCCGCCCGGCCAAGGCCGCGACGCCGAGCAATGCCAAAGTCTTCAACATGACAGGTCTCCTTCGTGATGAAGGAACGCGGCGGAGGAGATAGGTTTCCCATGGCGTTCGATGCCCTTTGTTCGATCCGGCGCTCAGGTCGGGTCGTCATCGTGCAAGGGAATGATGTGATCTGCCGGGTTCATGGAAAAGAAGACATGTTCTTCCCACAGGCGCAGAAGGTCGGCGGCGCGGCCGCTTTGCTGGGCGTTCAGCAATGCCGTCAGCAATTCCTCATGCATGACCGCCTGGTCCTGCAAGACACGGCCGTGCAAATCCTCGACCGAGAGCATGGCGAACCGAATTTGATCTCTCAGTTGGTCGTAGCGTGAGATCAATCGCGGAAGTCCGGTGAGCCGGACCAGCGTCATATGGAATTCGATGTCCAGCGCGGAGATGGTTTCCACATCGGAATTGGCCTGCGCCGCCCGCATTCCATCCACCACGGCGGCTAGCGGACCGAGATCGGTCTTGCGCTGCACAAGGATGCGAATGGCCAATATCTCGTCAGCCGCCCGAAGCGCGGCCAGTTCGGGCATGTCGCCCGGCGCGGACGGAGCAACGACATAGGATCGATTATGCGCCTTCACGATCAGTCCGGATTGTTCGAGCAACCGAAGCGCTTCGCGCACGGGGGCGCGGCTGACGGCCATCCTCGTCGCGAGCACGGACTCCCGCAACGGTTGCCCGGCGAGGAATTCCCCTGACAGCAGCTTTTCCCTGATCTGGGCATATACCTCGCTGACGATCGAGCTGGTTCGAACCGCGGTGAAATTCATGTCATCAGTGCTCGCGCGTGCCATTGCCGTTCCACCGCCTTTATGACGATTTCCATCCGATCGTCTCACATTGAGGTGCTGGCTGTAAGATAAGGTCCTTGTCCTGTTCAAGGTCGAACGGCAAGCCAGGCCTCCGCCTGACAATGGACGGATCATTGTCATGTCATATGCTTACATATCGAATCGAGGAAATAGGGCTGAATCCCTCAGCTATGCTTTTCCGGCGTGCGACGGCGCCCGGCGCGGAATCAGCGCTCTTTGAGAGTAATCGATTGAAAAAAAATGATATTTTCGGGGGTTTCGGACTTCCTCTTCTCAGCATTTGAAAAAGCAAAAAACTGTCGACAGTCTACAGTTGATAAGATATGCATGCGTACAAATATAAACAGGAGGGGCGAGTTGGAGAAATCTCCGGTCGATCTCGCGGCGCGGCATATTCTGCCTACGCTGGCGCTGTGCGTTTTCGTGAATATCGTCGATCGCACCAATGTGGGCATCGCCGCCCTCAACATGCGCGCGGATATCGGCCTGTCGGCATCGGCTTACGGGATGGGGGCGGGCCTCTTCTACATCGGCTTCTTCTTCGCCGGCGTACCCGCCAACCTGCTGCTCGCCCGAATAGGCGCGCGCCGGTGGATCGCGGCCCTGCTGGTCGCCTGGGGCCTTATCGCGATTGCCACCGGGTTCATATCCGATGCCGGAAGCTTCTATGCGGTTCGTCTGGCCCTGGGCATTGCTGAAGCGGGGTTCGTGCCTGCCATCGTCTATTATCTCGCGCAATGGTTCGACCGGCGCGCAATGTCGAAGGTCATGGGGCTGATGATCGCGATGATGCCAGCGTCGCTGGCGATTGGCGCGCCGCTGACCACGGGTCTCCTGATGGCGGTGGATTGGCGCTGGCTGTTCATCATCGAAGGCGCGCCGGCGTTTCTCGTCGCCATTCTGGTGCTGAAATCGCTGCCCGAGCGCATCGACGACGCGCCCTGGCTTTCCGACGATCAGAAAAAGGCCCTGTCCGCCCGGCTGATGGCGGACGGCGCCGATCGTCAGGCCGGGTCCTGGCGGGACGCATTGACGCATCCCCAGGTGCTCCTGCTCAGCCTGCAATATTTCTGCATAGGGCTGAGCAGCCAGGCCATCATCTTCTGGTTCCCCCAGATCATCCGGTCGACCGGCATGTCGACGCTCGAGTCCGGGCTGTTCAGCACGGTGCCATGGGTGCTTGCGGCACTGCTCACGCCGCTCTGGGCCTGGCATTCAGCCTCGACCAACGAGCGTTATTGGCACGCCATCCTGCCCTGCTTGGCGTCGGGAGCGATCACGATGGCCGGCGCGCTGCTCCTTGACGACAGCGCGCTTTCCGGTTTGTGGCTGCTGTCGCTGGGCGTTGCGCTGAGTTCGATGGCGTCGGCATCCTATTGGGCCATTCCGCGGGTCCATGTCTTTGGCGCGGCAGCCGCAGCGGCGGGTGCGCTCACCAATTCTTTCGGCAATCTTGCCGGTTTCGTGGCGCCGGTCGCCGTCGGCATTTCAAAGGATATGACCGGCGAATTCAGGCTGGTGCTCATCCTGCTGGCCATGCCCGCCTTCCTCGCGGCCCTGTGTTCCACCTTTGCCGGCCGAATGGCCGACCCGGTGGACCGGCGTTCGATCCCATGAGGCTGCACCGCATGCGCGATCGATTGAGGCAGGGCGGTCTGATCGGCATGTTCATCTCCCTGCCTGCTCCCTCGCTCGTCGAATCCCTGGGCGGCATCGGCTTCGATGCGCTGGTGCTCGACGCCGAACATGCCGCGTTCGGCATTGCGGAGCTTGAGGCGCTGATCCGCGCCGCCGACGTCGCCGGTCTGCCCGCGCTGGTCCGCGTGGCGGCGATCGGTCCGGACATCGGCAGAGCCCTGGACCTGGGGGCGGCGGGCGTCATCGTGCCGCGCGTGGAAAGCGTCGCCCAGGCCGAAAGGATCGTCGCTGAAGTCCGTTTCCCGCCGGACGGCGCGCGGGGCGCTGGGGCAGTCCGCGCATGCGATTATGGGGCTTCGCTGCAGCCATATCTGGAACAGGCAAATGATCATCTGGCCGCGATCGTTCAGATCGAGACCCTGGCCGGACTGGACATGGTGGAGCAGATCGCCGCTGTTCCGGGCATCGACGGCCTGTGCATGGGACCGTTCGACCTTGCCGTGTCGATCGGCCATCCGGTGGGGTCGCCGGCGCATGCCGCCGCGATGGACCGGATCTGCCGCGCGGCGCGCGATGCAGCCATTGCCGGCATCGCCGTGTGCGCCACCGCCCGGCAGGTCCGGCATGCCCGCGATGCCGGAGCAAAGCTGGCGATCTTCGGCATGGATCGGATGTTCGCGCTTCAGGCGGCCGCGGCGGCTGCCGCTTCCATCGAGGCTAAACCCGGATAGACGCACCGAAAAAGACGCGGCCTTGCCCGCGACGAATATCAACAAGGGGAGGTATCATGACAAAAAACACGATCCACCGGACAATATTGGTCTGCGCCAGCCTGATCGCCATGCCGGCCATGGCGCAGGGGACGACCGAGGCGGAGCAAGAGGGGGCAAGCCTGGCCGACATCGTCGTCACGGCGCAACGCCGGTCGGAAAATCTGCAGAACGTCCCGATCTCGGTAACGGCCATCACGTCGGAACAGGCGATCAAGCTGGGCATCACCCAGCCGGACGTGATCGCTCAGATGGTTCCCGGCCTGCAACTGAACCACTCCGCCTGGGGCCTTACGCCGTTTCTTCGCGGGGTGGGCACCAATTCGGTCGCCATCGGCAATGAGCCTGCGGTGGCGCTGTTCGTGGACGACGTTTATCTGCCGACCGGTTCGGCTGGTGTCTTCCAGCTCAATTCGATCAGCTCGATCGAGGTTCTCAAGGGCCCTCAGGGCACCTTGTTCGGGCGGAATGCGACGGGCGGCGTGATCCACATCCGCACCAGAGACCCAAGCTTCGACCCCTCCGCCAGCGCGACCGCCAGCTATGGAAATTACGACACGATCTCTGGCCAGCTCTATGGATCGACCGGTCTTACCGACACCGTCGCGATCAATTTCGCCCTGCAGGGCATCGACCAGCGCAAGGGCTGGGGCGTCAACGGCACGACAGGGAACGAAGCCAACAGCATGTCGGGCTGGGGAGGGCGCGCCAAGCTGCTCTGGAACATGGGCGAAGAGACGTCGCTGCTGGTCGCGGGCAGCTATGACCGGCGCAGTTCCGATCAGGGGCAGCCGGGGCGCTCGATTGCAGGAACCTTTACGCGGGACGGTTACAGCGCGGATGCGGCGGGACTGGGATTCTACGACGTCATGTCCAATCTCGACACCGTGCAAAAGTCGACCACCCGGTCCCTGAGCGGCAAGTTGACGCATGATTTCGGATATGCGCGGCTCGTGCTGATAAGCGCGTTCAGCAAGACCGTCGTCGATCCCGTGGTCAGCGACAGCGACGGATCGCCCAGCCCCTTCTTCCAGACGCGCGAATTCGCCATGGGCGGGCGCACGTTCACGCAGGAAGTGCAACTGCTCTCGCCCGAAGGTTCTGCGGTCAAATGGATTTTGGGCGCCTTCTACCTGCATGACCGGTCCTTCATGGACGCGACCTATGAGGGGCAGGCGTTCGGCACCTCCAAATCGCATACCGACGCGGTTCAGCGGACCAATTCGATCGCCGGCTTCGGGCAGGTGACAACGGAAATCCTGCCGAGGACCAACCTGACGCTGGGCTTGCGCTATACTTCTGACCGCCGGTCGCTGGATGCCGTTGCCCGATTGCTGCCGGCCACGGGCGCGGCTGTCACATTCGGCCCGTTCGAGGATGCAAAGACATTCAACAGCGTGACCGGCCGGGCTTCGATCGATCATCATTTCTCCGACGATCTCATGGGCTATATTGCGTATAATCGGGGCTTCAAATCGGGCATATATAATTTTACCGGCATCGTCGCGGGCACGACCACTCTGCCCCCGCCGGTAAATCCCGAGACGCTGGATGCCTATACGATAGGTTTCAAGTCCGAATTCCTCAATCGCCGCCTGCGCGTGAATGCTGAAGCCTTCCTCTATGAATATTCAGACCTTCAGGTGCAGATCGTCCTGCCGACGGGAACGACCCTCACCAATGCGAGCAAGGCCACCATCAAGGGGATCGACTTCGAAATATCCGCGATCCCGGTCCGCAATCTGACGGTCAGCGCCTCCATCGGATTGCTGGACGGGCGGTACAAGGATTTCCGGAATGCCCCTTCCTTCTTCCTGCTGCCGCCGAACGCGCCCACGCCCTATGATCCCGCCAGATGTAGTGGACCCAATCCCTATCCCGCGGTCCAGGGTTCCGCCCCGGCGACGCAACGAAGCTGCGACGTATCGGGCAACAGGCTGATCCAGGCTCCGCCCTTCTCCAGCAATCTTCAGCTTCTCTATACGCTGCCGACCGACCTTGGGGATTTCGACCTGTCGGCATCCTGGGCGCATGGCGGCAATTATGAATATGACGTCTTCAGCAGTCCGCTGACGCGCCAGCCCAGGACGGACATCGTCAATGGATCGGTCCAGTGGACCGCGCCGGGCGGCACTTTCAACGTGCGGTTGTGGGCGAACAACCTGACGGGCGAGAAATATTACACCATCGCCACGACCGGGTCGACGGCCGGCGCCAAATATGCGGCCGCCGCACCCCGCACCTATGGCGTCACGCTGGGCGCGAACTTTTGAGGTCGAGGCGGCTTGCGGGGCAAGTTCCCGGAAGCCGCCCCTGGCGCAGTCCAGGGAAATATTCGCTGAAAGGAAGCCAATTCTCGTGATGGATCATAGGGAAGAACTTCGATCCATCGTCGGCAGGACCCATTGCTTTGCCGGGGATGAAATCGACCAGCGCTATCGAACGGACCTGCTTGGCCTCTACACCTGCTCTCCATCCTGCGTCGTCCGCCCGGGAAGCACGGGGGAGGTGGCGCGGGTGATGGAGGCGGCGCGCAAGGCACGCATCGCGGTCACCGTTCTGGGCGGCGGGACAGGGGGCGTCGGCGGCACGGCCTGCACGGATGGCGGCATCATCCTGTCGCTCGAACGGATGAACAGGATCCTTGAGATCGACGAGGATGCCATGACCATCACCGCCGAAGCCGGCGTCACTCTCCAGTCCCTGCAGGAGGCGGCCGCTGGCAAAGGCCTGCTGATGCCGCTGGACATCGGATCGCGCGGCAGCGCGACGATCGGCGGCAACATAGCGACCAATGCGGGCGGCCTCAGAACCCTGCGCTGGGGCATGATGCGCGATATGGTGCTGGGGCTGGAAGCGGTCCTTGCCGATGGCACGGTGGTGTCGAGATTGGGCAAGGTGCTGAAGGACAATGCCGGCTATGACTGGAAGCATCTCTTCATCGGCAGCGAGGGCACGCTGGCCATCGTCACCCAGGCGGTCCTGCGGTTGCGGCCGCTTCCCACGACGGCGCAGACCGCCCTGTTGGCGTTCGATACGGTCGAGCAGGCAAGCCGGCTGCTTCGCCGGTTGCAACGGGATCTGGACGGGCGGCTGTCCAGCTTCGAACTGATGTGGAGGGATTTCTTCAACGTCATCGGCCTGGCGCAATCGGCCCGCCGTCCCTTGCCCATGTCGCCGGAATATCGGCTATATGCGATAGTCGAAGCGCTGGGTTCTCACCCGGAGCGCGATCGGCAGGTGTTCGAGGAAGTCCTGTCGGCCATATTCGACGGCGGGCTCGTCCATGATGTCGTCATTGCCCAATCGGAGCGTGAAAGGCAGAATATCTGGGCCTTGCGGGAAGATCTGCTCGAACCGCTGGCGGCCCTCTCCCCTTTTGCGGGCTTCGACATCAGTCTTTCGCTGCTCGATATGGACCGGTTCATCGAACAGACCGATGCGAAAATGGGCGAGATGCTGCCGGGCGCCGTGGTCCTGCACTATGGACATGGCGGCGACGGCAACATGCATCTGATCGTGAGCCACCCCGCCTTGCATGATCCGCAGGTCATGCATGCGACCGAATGCCTGGTCTATGACGCTGTCCGTCAATATCGCGGTTCGATAGCCGCCGAACATGGCATCGGGCAGGCGAAGCTGGAATTTCTCGATCGATCGCGCTCCCGGGAGGAAATCGCGCTGATGCGGTCGCTCAAACAGGCTCTCGACCCGCTGAACCTGCTGAACCCCGGCAAGGTTTTCCCTGCCGCCGGATAAGGCCGGGCAGGTCGGCCCGGCGGCCTTCCGGCGCGGGCATGGGGACGATGCGGTCAGGCGCAGATTTGGAGATTCAATGGCGTTTCGATATGCTTGGCGGGATTTCAGCGCGCTGCAGAACATAGAGGATTACCGGAAGCGGGCGCGCCGCATCCTTCCCGACATGATCTGGACATATGTGGAAAGCGGTGCGGGAGATCATCTGACGCGGCTCGACAATGAGGCCGCCTTCACCCGCTGGAAATTGCGGCAGCGCTGTCTGACAGGACAGGCGGCGCCGTCCTTGGGCACGATCATGTGCGGCGTCGACGTCAGCCTTCCGGTCGCGCTGGCGCCGACCGGGCTGGCCGGCGCCTCGCATTGGAGCGGGGATGTCGCAGCCGCCCGCGCCGCGGAAGCGGCGGGCACCCGACTGGCGCTGAGCACGGCGTCCTGCTATTCGATCGAGGAGGTCGCGCAGGCCACGAAGAGCAACCACTGGTTTCAGCTCTATCCCTTTGCCGACCGGCCGGTGGCGTCCTGGTTGATGCGGCGCGCGAGCGATGCGGGCTATGGCGCCCTGATCGTCACCGTCGACGTGCCCGTGCCGGGAAATCGCGAAGGCGAGCGCCGAGCCGGAATAGGCATGCCTACGGTCCTTACACCCGCGCGTATTCTGGACATCGCGCGCCGGCCCCGATGGATGGCGAACGCGCTGCTGCATCGCCGCAATGTGCCGGTTCATTATGTCGAGGCAGAACGGTTGCGGTTCGACGGGGCGGCTGGGGCAAGGCAGGCTTGGCGCGCCATGCAGCAGGATCTGGGCTGGGACGACCTGCGATGGATGCGGGACCAGTGGCGGGGACGTTTCTACATCAAGGGCATTCTGGACGCCGATGACGCGGAAAAGGCGATCGATCTTGTCGGCGCCGATGGCATTGTCGTGTCCAACCATGGCGGGCGTCAGCTCGATCGGGCCATGGCGTCGATCGATGCATTGCCGGCCATTTCCGACAGGATCGGCGGTCGGTCCGAAATCTATCTGGATGGCGGGGTAAGGCGGGCGGCGGATATTGTGACGGCCCTGTGCCTTGGCGCGACCGGCGTCTTCCTGGGCCGCCCCTATCTTTACGGTTTGGCGGTGGCTGGAGAAAAGGGTGTTGGGGAGATCATCGAACTGTTGCGATCGGATTTGCATCGCACGCTCATTTTGATGGGATGCCGCTCGGTCCGCGATCTGGACCGATCCTGGATATTGAAAACAGGCGAAGAGGTTCCGCCAATCCGTCATCGCGGTTAGGGCCCGGCAGCTTCGAACCGCTCCCAGCCACGGGCCCCTGGCGCGGGGGGAGGGGATATGCGCCCTTCCCGTCGAATCCTTGACCTGTTGCCCCCCGGCATCTCAGGAAAGATCGGCCAGGTCGTAAATCGGCCGGATTTCGATCTCGCTCGGTCCCGGCATGGGGTTGGGGCAGCGCTTCGCCCAGGCCACGGCCTCTTCCATGTCCTTGACTTCCCACAGCCAGAAGCCGGCGACCAGTTCGCGGGCCTGTGCGAAAGGGCCGTCGATGACCGTCCGGTTCGGACCGTCGAAGGCGATCCGCTTGCCTTGGGAAGAGGGCGTCAGGCCGTCGGCGGCGAGCAGGATGCCGGCCTCCGCCAGTTCGTCGTTGAACCGGCCCATGGCTTCCATCGCCGCCTGAGTCTCTGGAGTCGCGACGAAACCTCGTTCGCTGTCCTCAGTGGCCTTTACGAGCACCATCACGCGCATGGCTTTTCTCCTGTCAGGGCTGGCTGTCGATACAGCCTATATGCTGCCGTTCCGTCCTGGAGCATCGTGCAGAAAAGTGGGAAAGGGGTTTCTGCCTGAAAGGATGCGGCAACGGAGACCGGGAGGACCTGCCCCCGATTTAACGCAGCGTGCCTTAGAATGTAGGAGAAAGCGCGCCGGATCAACCTATGACCGCATGGGGCGGCCGCCCTTCCATGCCGGCCGGTCCGGGAAGAGTCATTGCTCAATCGCGACGAACCGACTCCCGTTCATGTCCGACATGCGCTAAACATGGATCAGTTCGCCGGCCGCTGGCGATCCTTCGTCGGAGCGTTCATGGCAGTCGAGATCGAACGGAAATTCCTGGTCGTGAGCGATGAATGGCGGGCGATGGCGGACGCGGGGCGGGACTTGCGGCAGGGTTATGTCGCGCATGACGGCCATGCCAGCGTGCGGGTGCGCCTGTCGGCGGACGGGGCCTGGCTTACCGTCAAGAGTGCGCGGGCGGGCCTGGTCCGGGACGAGTTCGAATATGCGATACCCGCGGCGGATGCGGAGGACATGCTCGACCGGCTCTGCGTCGATACGCTGATCAGGAAGACCCGCTATCGCGTGCCGCATGATGGCAAGGTCTGGGAAGTCGACGTCTTTGCCGGGGCGGCGGAAGGGCTGGTCCTGGCGGAGGTCGAGATGCGGTCGATTGACGAACGCTTCGACCTGCCGGACTGGGTCGGGGACGAGGTGACCAGCGACCCCCGCTTCCGCAACTCCGCCATCGCGCTGATGCGGGGGTTCGAGGCGGCGGTCTGACCCAGAGGATCAGACAAGGACTCATCCGCCATTGCCGCCGGGTCAGGGGCGCAGATCGATCGCCGGCTTTTCGGCATCGGGCAGACTGGCGCCCATGATCCGCGCCAGGGTGGGGGCGATGGCCCGCATGTCGATCTGTCCCAGCTTCCGCCCGGCGGGTACGCCTTCGCCCATCAGCAGGAAGGTCGATTGCAGATTGGCCGGTCCCGGAAAATAGCCATGCATGCCCCTGATCGGGGCGGGCGCCACCAGGGGCGCGGCGGGGCCGCGGAAGATGTCGGTCACGAAGCCGGGCTGGAGATCGACGTAGAAGGCCGCCTGCGGATTGCCGCCCATGCGGGCGATCCGTTCGCGGTCGGCGATATGGGCAATGCCATGGGCGGGATCGGCGGCCAGCCTGTCGAGCAGCGCCCTGACCCGCGCGGCGAGTGCCTCATCCCCCGGCCGGGCCAGCATGATCGCGGCCGATCCGCCGGAAATCCAGGGCATGGCCAGCCAGGATGCGACCTTGCCGTCCTTGTCCAGCACGATCAGCTTTTCGTCGATAAAGGGGCGGAACAGGTTGACGGCGCTGTGCGTCGCCTGGAAGCCATGGTCGCTGACCAGCGCGATCACCGCATCGGGATGCGCCTTGCGCTCCGCCGCGACGATCCGGCCGACGATGCCGTCGATCCTTTCCAGCACGGTCTTCGCTTCGGCCGTGTCCGGGCCCTTCGCATGTTGCTCATGGTCCAGCGCGGTCAGGTAGACGGTCAGGAAACCGGGTCTGTGGCTTTCGATCAGGGCGGTGGCGAAGCGGCCGCGATTTTCATCGCCCGACAGGCTTTCATCGATCCCCATGGCATAGGGCCTGCCGGTCGCGCGTTCCAGTTCCGCCCTGAGGCCCGGCGTCGCCAGCGCATCCAGCAGCTTCACGTCGTCGGCATGGCCGGTGCGCCAGATCTGCGGCAGGTTCCAGGTCACGCCGCTGGCCGCGACGCTGACCGGCCAATGGACGTTGCCGGTGGTGAGCCCTGCCTTGGTCGCCGCTTCCCACAATGTCGGCACCCGGATGTCGGAGGCGTACCAGGTCCAGCCGCCCTGGTTGATGCCATTGGGATCGAAGCTGTTATTGGCGGTGATCCCGTGCCGCGCGGGCGCAACGCCGGTGATCAGCGTCGTATGGCTGGGGTAGGTGAGGGTGGGCAGCACCCCCGTCACGCCCGAAGCGGAGGCCCCCTCCTTCACGAAGCGGCGCAGATTGGGGATGGCAAGGCCGCGCCTGTCCGCTTCCAGCACGTCGCCCGGGCGCAGCCCGTCGATGGAGATCAGCAGGACCGGGTTCGCCAGCGCCGCGCCCGGAAGGGCGGCGAGGGCGGCGAGGAGCAGCGCGGCCTTGTTCATCGCCTTAGAATCCCGCCTTCAAGGTGGCGAAGAATTGCGAGGGAGCGCCGACCAGCAGGGTCTGCGCATCGCCGCTATTGCCGAAACCGCCCGAACCGATGGTGCTGACGTAGCGCTTGTCCAGCAGGTTGGTGGCGTTGAGCTGCAATTCCAGATTCTCGTTGAAATGATAGCCGACGCTGGCGTCCACGATCACCCGGCCCGGCACCGATTGATCGTTGGTGTAGGTGTAATAGCGGCGCGACATGTAGTTGACGCCGATCCGGCCGAACGCGCCCTCATGGTCGTAGCTGATCTCGCCCCGGGCGATATGCTTGGGGCTGTCGACGACGGTCCTGCCCTTGATCGGCGTGACGGCGCCGCTGTCGTCCACCACATCGTCGCGATAGGTGGAGTCGGTGTAGCTGTAGGAGCCATAGAGGCTGAAACCGCCGCCCAGCGCCAGCGTGCCCGCCGCTTCCACGCCGATCGCGCGGACATTGCCGACATTCTGGAGCGCCGAGGCGAAGCCCTGAATGGGGCTGCCGACCTGCACCGCGAGAAGGCGGTTGCGGAAGTTGACCAGATAGGCGCCGATCACGCCGTTGAAGATGCCGTCATGGTAGCGCAGGCCCAGTTCATAGGTGTCCGATGCTTCGGGCTTCAGCCTGCCCTTGATCGCGTCGAAGCCGGTCTGGTTGGTCGAGAAGGGACCGGTGGTCGTCGCGCTGGCGAAGGCGCGGGTCGCCTGGGTGAAGCCGCCGAAGACCTCTGCGTTTTGAGACAGTTCGACCGCGAAACCGGCATGGGGCTGGAACCAGTCCTCGGCCTTGATGCGGCCCTCCGGGAAGCTGGCCTGCACCACGGCGTCGGCCTCGTTCGTGACCTTGAACCCCTTCCAGCCCAGGTCGATCTTCACCATGCCAAGGTCGATCCTGTCCTGCACATGATATTGGATGGTGTCGGTGGTGAAGTCGAATTCCCACTGGGTCGCGAAGGGGTTCTTCGGATAGTCGCGGAAGCTGAGGCCCGGCTCGGTCCGGCTGGCGAAGGCGTAGAAGCGGCGGGCCTGGTTGAATTCGTTGTTCTCATACCAGCCGCCGACCGTGAAATTCTGGATGCCCAGCGCGAAGTCGACGCTGCCGAAGACGCCGATCCGGTCCATTTCATATTCGGTGGTGCGGACCGACATCGGCACGCCGTTGGGGCTGGGCACATAGGGCGTCGCCCACAGGCCCATGCCCTTGTTGTGGTGATAATAGCCCTTGAGCTTGAAGCTGGCCCGCTCGCCCAGTGGGGCGGCGATGCCCAGAGCGCCCAGCCAGTCCTTGCGCAGGCCGGCTGCGTCATAATAGGCGTCGTCCGCGCTGGTGACGTTGCCGGGATAGACCTGCCCGCCGGAAACGAGCGCGCCGCTATAGTCGTAGCGGCCATCGGGGAAGGGCGACCCGCCGCTGTTGCTGACCCGATCGACATCGTTCAGGCGGCTGGCATAGTCGATGGCGCGGGCATAATCGGGATAGGTGTTGTCCCAATCCCAGCCCAGCCGCCGGATCATCGACATCGACATGTCCTGATAATCCTGTTCCCGCCGGTCGGAATAGCTGAGCCAGCCGTCGACCGTCACGTCGCCGACAGGGATCACGACCTTGGCATTGCCCATATGCTGGTCCTGCGTGCCATTGCCCTTATATTTGTCGGTCGAGCCATAGGCGTAGGAGACATAGCCCCGGATGCCGTCGCGGCTGCCCAGCGCCAGACGGGCGAAGCCGCGCCAGCTTTCGTCGCTGCCATAGGTGAGGTTGCCCTGGCCGGCCAGCGCGCCGCCGGTCAGATAGTCGGCTGGATCGGCGGAGAAATGTTCGATCGTGCCGCCCAGCGCATTGGTCGCCTGGGTGCCGATGGAGCCGGCGCCCTGCGACACGCGCACGCTGCCGATATTTTCCGAGCTGATCGCGCGGGTGATGTGCAGGCCGTTGTGATTGCCATAGCTCATGTCGCCCAGCGGAATGCCGTCGAAGGTGAAGCCGAGCTGGTTCTGGCTGAAGCTGCGGATGGTGACGCGCTGCGACCATTCATAGTTGCCGAAGGGATCGGCCGACTGGAAATTGACGCTGGGCAGCTTTTCAATGGCCTTCAGCGGGTTGGTGCCGGGCGTCAGGGTGACGATGTCCTGCGCCTGGATTTCCTGAACCTGACGGGTTTCGCCCCGGCCGAAGACGATGATGTTCGCACCCTCGGCCGCCGCGTCGGCGGCGGACGGAACAGGCGCGGCTTCCTGCGCGAAGGCTGGCATGGCGGCCATGGCCGTCGAGGCCATCAGCAGGGCGGTGGCGATACGCATGTGGACTTCCCCTTTTTCCGCAATCGTGGATTGGGGGGCGCCCTAGCGGTTCAATGTTGCACTGCGATGTGGGCTGTTTGACTGGAGGGAGACGTTTTTGTGACGGGGATGTCACAATGGCGTGGCGTGATGGGCAAGTTGACGGATGAGGGAATAGGTTCCCGGCCGCGTGGACGAATTCGGAATGTCTTGCAGCCACCCGATCAATCAGTCCGGCGAGGTCATGAACATGTCCACGCTGCCTAGCCCTCGCGAGCGACCTGGAAGCCGGCCAAGGACTGGGTGACCGGCATCAGTTCGATGCGGTTGAGGTTCAGATGGGGCGGCTGGCTGGCGACCCAGAACAGGGTTTCCGCAATATCTTCCGCCGTCATCGGATTGGCGGAGCCATAGAGCGCGTCCGATGCCGCCTGGCTGCCAGTGCGGACCAGGGTGAATTCGGTTTCGACCATGCCCGGTTCGATGGACGTCACGCGGACCCCCGTGCCATGCAGGTCCGACCGCAGCCCCAGCGAGAACTGGCTGACGAACGCCTTGGTCCCGCCATAGACGTTGCCGCCCGCATAGGGATAGGTCGCCGCGACCGAGCTGATGTTGATGATCGCCCCCCTGCGCTCGATCAGGCGGGGCAGCAGCTTGTGGGTGATGGTGACGAGGCTGGTGACATTGGTGTCGATCATCTGGCGCCACTGGTCGAGATCGGCCTGCTGCGCCGGCGCCGTGCCCAATGCCAGTCCCGCATTGTTGATCAGCAGGTCGACATCGGCAAAGCCCGGAGGCAGGGCGGCCAAGGCCGCGTCGATGGCGGCTTCGTCGCGCATGTCGAAGCTGATCGCATGCACCCTGTCCGCGCCCAGTTCCTCAACCAGCGCGTCCAGCCGTTCTGCGCGGCGCCCGGTGACTATCGCCTTCCACCCGGCGGCGACGAAACGCCGCGCCGATGCGGCGCCTATGCCCGCGGTTGCTCCGGTGATCAGCGCCGTCCCTGCCATGCTTCATTCCATCCTGTCAGCCAATGGCCGGGGATGTAAGCCCATTTGCGGCAATGCCAAGCGCCATTTGTCAGGCAATGGTCACGACGCGCGCATGCCCCTTCCGGTCGAGCGGCTTCACCACCACCTTGTCGCCCATCCGGTCGAAGGCGATGTCCACCGCCGCGTCCCCTAGGCGCAGGCCGTAGAGCGTCAGCTCGTCGATGAAGCGGGGCAGGGTGGGATCGCGCAGGGCAATCTCCGCCCCCGCGACATCGAAGGTCAGGCCCAGGCTCGACTGGATCAGCGACAGGGGCGCCGCCGCGGACCAGGCCTGCGGGCTGCACGCCACGGGATAGAATGTCGGCCCCTGCGCCCGCCGCCGGGGAAAGCCGCAGAACAGTTCGGGCAGCCGCATCAGGTCGACATAGGTCGCGGCCGCGAACAGCCCCTCGAAGATCTGGGCCGCCTGCGTCCGGTAGCCATAGCGGGAAAAGCCCGCCGCGATCAGCGCATTGTCATGCGGCCAGATCGATCCGTTATGATAGCTCATCGGATTGTAGCGCGCCTCCGTCGAGGCGATGGTCCGCACGCCCCAGCCGGAAAAGGAGGCCGGCGCCATCAGCGTGTGCACCACCATGTCGGCGCGCGCCTCCTTCGCGAGGCCGGTGAACAGCACGTGCCCGGCATTGGAGGAGCGGACGCGGCACGGCCTCTTATCCCCATCCAGCGCCAGCACATAGGTGCCGATCCCGGCGTCGAAGAAGGCGGCGTCGAAACGATCGCGCAGATCGTCCGCCCGCGCGCGGTGGTTCAGCGCCCTGTCCGGATCGCCGAGGGCGGTGAAGATCGCCTCCGCCGCCCGCCACGCGCCATAGACATAGGCCTGCACCTCCGCCAGCGCGATCGGGCCGCGCGCAATGCTGCCATCGGCATGGAAGACCGAATCATGGCTGTCCTTCCATCCCTGATTGACAAGCCCCTGGTCGGTCAGCCGGCCATATTCGACGAACCCGTCGCCGTCGCGGTCGCCATGCTCGTCTATCCACCTCAGCGCAGCCTCGACATGGGGCAGGATGGAGGCGATGAAGCCGCTGTCGCCCGTTCTTTCCAGATAGGCGCCGGCCAGCATCACGAACAGAGGCGTCGAATCGATGCTGCCATAATAATGGCGGAAGGGGACTTCGCCCAGTTCCGCCATTTCGCCATGGCGCACTTCATGCAGGATCTTGCCCGGTTCGGCATCGGCGGCGGCGTCATATTCGGTTGCCTGATGCGCGGCCAGATAGCCGAGCACGCCGCGGCTGATCGCCGGGTCCAGCCACAGCGTCTCCAGCGCGGTGATGATCGCGTCGCGACCGAAGACGGTGCTGAACCAGGGAATGCCGGCATAGGGATAGGGCCCATATTCGGTGTCGGTCGACAACATCGTGATGTCGGCCACGGACCGCCGGGCCACCTCGTTGAAAAGCTGGTTGGAGGAGCGCACGGTCGCCCCGCGCGTGCGCGCCTGCTTCAGCGCCTGCATGGATTCGCGCAGCGTCTTCAGGAAATGCTTGGACAGGTCGCCCACCGGCTCGTCATCCTGCGGCTGGCAGCAGATTTGCAGATATAGCGTGCGCCGCTCGCCGGGCGGCACGGCCACCTCGAAGCGTGCGCGGCTTTCCGTCAGGATCTGGGGAGCGGGATCGAAGCGCAGCAGCGTTTCGCGCCGCTTGTCGTCGCGCCCGTCATAGCCCAGCAGCACGGACTTTGGGCCGATCACAGGTTCCCGCACGGCGCCGCGCCGCAGACGGGTCATGCCGCGTATCTCGAACAGGTCCGCGAAATCGGCGGCGAAACCGATATTCACCGCCACGGTGCGGACCTCCGTATCGAAATTGCGGATCGTGATCCGTTCATGCACCGCGCCTTCCCACAGGAAACGGGTGCGGCGCAGGTGGATGAGATCGTGTTCGACCGCCACCCGGCCGTCCCCGCCCGGAAAATCGGGATTGGTGAGGTCGCAGGTCAGCATCGCATTGTCGTCGCGAAGGCCAGAACTCAGCAGGATCGGCCGGGTGTCGTTGATGGTGAGGTAGAGGTGCGACAGATGCCGGGTGTCGCGATGATATAGTCCTTCCGGACTGCCCGGACCGGCAATCGCATCGCCGCTATGGTCGAAGACGGCGAAGCTGTCCCCATGTTTCAGCGTTCGCGGCCGCCGCTCATGCAGCGACGCCGTCGCCGGGATGAAGAATTGCGTCTGCGCCTGCGACAGCGCCTGTCCCGGATCGACGCCGTGACCGGCGTTCGGGACCGAAGGGCTGGGGTTTTCCGGCTGCAACTGGCTTGCCGTCATGCCTCTCTCCTGATGCCGGAGCGTTTTCACGACGGGTGAAAACGCTCCTGTCCTTTGATGCCGCATTTTCCGGGCTGTCGACCGTAAACGGTCCAGTTGAAAATGCCCTATCCCACGACCTGAAGTTCCGAACCTTCTCCGCGTAGCCGGCGCAGCATCGCGGCCTGCGTCCGCGCGCCGGGAAGATCATGATAAAGCTGAACATAATCGGCCGCCATCCGCTCTGCCGTGAAGCGTGCGTCAAAGGCGGCGCGCACCTGCGCGCGGTCGAGTTCGTGGAGTCGGCGAACCGCCGCGACCGCTTCATCCTCGCTCTCGACGATATAGCCCGACTGGCCATGGTCGATCACCTCGGGGACGGAGCCGCAGCGGAAGGCGACGACCGGCGTGGCGCAGGCCATGGCCTCTATCATCACCAGGCCGAAGGGTTCGGGCCAGTCGATGGGGAACAGCAGGGCGCTTGCCCGGCCCAGGAATTCGGCCTTCTGCGCCTCGTTGATCTCCCCGATATAGTGGATATTGGGATAGCGTTCGACCAGCGGCGCGATCTCCTCCTCCCAATAGGCGCGGTCCACCGCATCGATCTTCGCCGCGATCCGCAGCGGCAGTCCGGCGCGGGCGGCAATGCGGATCGCCCGGTCGGGGCGTTTTTCGGGCGAAATCCGTCCCAGAAAGGCAAGGTAGCCGTCGCTGGGGCCGGTGCGGGGCGGCAGCAGGTCGGCGGGCAGCCCGTGGTGGATCGTCCTTGCCCAGTTCACCGGCGGCATCGGCAGCCGCTGATGGTCGGAAATCGACACCAGGCTGTGATCGGGAAAGGCGCGGTAGAAGGCGGGAAGATCGGGCAGGTCCAGCCGGCCGTGCAGCGTCGTCACCGTGCGGCCGATGAAATCCTGGACCAGCGGCATGTGCAGCAGGTCGATATGGAAATGCAGCGCGTCGAATTCGTCGGCCCGGCGGCGCACGGCGTCCAGCAGGATCATGTGATAGGGGATGGGGTCGCGCACGTCGGGATTGAGCCGCAGCGCCATGTCTGTCACCGGCACCAGTTCCGCCGCGGTCACGGAGTCGCCACTGGCGAACAGCGTCACCTCATGACCCTGACGCACCAGTTCCTCCGTCAGGTAGGACACGATGCGTTCGGTACCGCCATAGAGGCGCGGCGGCACGCTTTCGGCAAGCGGAGCAATCTGTGCAATTTTCATGGTCGGGCATCCCTTCGAAGATCGCGCCGCCACCGATCCCCCGACCTGCGGTGGGCGCCCCCGTTAAAAGCGTGAAAGGCCCGCAGGTTGCATGGCGATTGCGCTTCCATGTCGGGATTTTCCGGTGGGCGGGCGTTTTTCGGCCGGTCGACGGAAAGCGCCCGTCCGCATCATTTTTCGCGCCGCTGACTTCGGACTGACATAGTCGCCGCTTAGGTGAGCGACAGCGAAAATCTGGCCGGCCGGTCTGAAGAGGGGCGACATGGCCTTGAAATATGGAGAGCAATTTGACGGTCATCACGATCGATTTCGAGGCATCGTGCCTGCCCCGGCACGGCCTGTCCTATCCCATCGAAGTCGGTATCGCCCTCAAGGGCCAGGCGCGAAGCTGGCTGATCCGGCCGCATGACGATTGGGCCGGATGGCATTGGTCGGCCGAGGCGGAGGCGCTGCACGGCCTGAGCCGCGACCGGGTGGAGCGCGAAGGCCTGCCCGTCGAAACCGTGCTGGCCGAACTGGCCGACGCCTGCGCGGGGCAGCGGATGGTGGCCGACAGCATGATCGACCAATATTGGCTGGACACGCTGGCCGACGCGGCGGGGCAGGCGACGCCCTTCCTCATCGATCATGTCTCGCTGCTGCTGGACGAGCATCGCGCGGACGAGCGGCAGATCATGGAAGCGGTCGCCCTTGCCGACTCGGTCCAGCCGCATCGCCACCGCGCGGCGAGCGATGCGCTGTGGCTGGCGTCGCTGCTGGATCATATCGCCGGCCGGACGATCCATGCCCCCGCCCTGATGCGCATGGCCTGATCCGCCCTCCCATCGGAAGACCGGGAGGATGTTCCATGCGCCTGCCGCAACCGGAAAATGCTTGAGCAACAATTTGTAACGCTCGGCAAATTTCGGAGACATTCAGTGCGCCTAAACCCTGACCGACCATGTCCGGTCGTCAGGGAGAAGGCCCCATGTTGCTCATTCTCGCATCCAGCGCGGCGGCCCTTGCCGTCGCCACGCCGATCCACAGCGCTGAAATCACCCATGCTTCGAACGCCTATCAGGCGAGTTACGAGACCGAATCGACGGTCCGCTTCCGCGAGGTCGAATCGCGCTTCGCCAACCGGCCGTCCATGCCGGTGTGCCGCTGGCAGGCCGAACTGGTCGTGAACCGGGACGTCGCGACGCAGGGCCGCACGCTGGCCGCCGTCGCCAAGCCGATCCATCGCTTTGCCCCGCTGTCGGGCAGCCATGCCGGCGGCTGCACTGCCGCGCGCGACGAGATCGAGGCGGAAGTCGCCCGCCACGCCAGCGCTCGCGCCGCCGAAGCGGTCGCCGTGGCGCAGCGGGACCGTTCGGTATTGCTGGGCGAGCTTGACGGCATTCATGCGCTGTCCGCGAAGGACGCCGTAACCGGCGGATGAGTCCACCGCTGATATTGATCGCGGAGGCCCAGCAGGATGTGCGCCATGAAGTGCGCCAGTCGCTGGAGGAAAGCGGGTTTCGGGCCCTGGCCGCCGCCTCTGCGAACGAAATCTGGAATGCCATGGACAGCATGCCCGTGGGAGCGGTCGTGCTGGACGCCGCGCTGCGTGGCCCGGACGGCATGGACCTGTGCCGCGACGTCCGGGACCGCAGCGACGTGCCGATCATCCTGGTGGGCGCCAACAGCAGCGAGGTCGACCGGGTGGTCGGGCTGGAACTGGGCGCCGACGATTATATGGCGAAGCCCTATTCGACCCGCGAACTGGCCGCCCGGCTGCGCGCGGTGCTGCGCCGTGGGCGCAACGAGCGCGCCCTTGGCGTGCGCCGCCCGGCCGAGGCGCGGTTCGAAGGATGGGTGGTGGATTCCTCCCGGCGCGAAGTTCTCGATCCCGACGGCGCGCAGGTCGATCTGACCGCCGCCGAATTTTCGTTGCTGCTCGTGTTGCTCGACCATCCGCAGGTGGTGATCGCCCGTCCGCGCCTGATGGAACTGGCCGGCGTGCGGGACGCGCCCTCGTCAGACCGCAGCGTCGACGTGCTGGTCAGCCGGCTGCGGCGCAAGCTCAGCCATGGCGGCCGGCCCGCGCCCATCGTTACGGTGCGGGGCGGCGGATATATGTTCAGCGCCGTGGTCGACCGGCGCTGAGCCGAACCGGCGCGGTCGAATGTTTCCCATCCATTACATTGATTCCGTGGGGAAATCGGACGAGCCGTCCTGTCGATCGCGCTTTCCATCGCTCAGACATATTATTTAACAAAGCCGCTGCGACGCAGCAAAAACGCTTCCCTATTGTGCATCCTCAAGGCCGGTCTGCCCCCTGACCGGCCATCAGATAAGAAGGATGCAACGACATGAACGATCTGATCGGTCGCGTCTTCAGCTTTGAAAGCCATGTCTTTCCGAACCAGAGCGCGCTTTACAACCGCCTCGCCAGCGACGGGCAGAGCCCCAAGGCGCTGATGATCTCCTGCGCGGATTCGCGCATCGTGCCGGAACATATCATGCAGGCCGATCCGGGCGACCTGTTCGTCTGCCGCAATGCCGGCAACATCGTGCCGCCCCATGCGACGCAGAATGGCGGCGTGACCTCTACGGTCGAATATGCCGTCATGGTGCTGGGCGTGCGCGACATCATCGTATGCGGCCACAGCGATTGCGGCGCGATGAAGGCGCTGTCCACCAATGCCGACCTGAGCGCCATGCCCAATGTCGCCGCCTGGCTGCGCCACAGCCATGCCGCGCAGAAGGTGTGTCGCGAAAGCTACCCCGCCGACCTCAGCGATGCGGAGAAGCTGCGCAACATGGCGCTGGAGAATGTGGTGGCGCAGCTCGCCCATCTGCGCACCCATCCCTCGGTGGCGTCGGGCATCGCCCGTGGCGAGATCGCGCTGCACGGCTGGTATGTCGACATCCATGCCGGCCAGGTTCTGGGTCTTGACGGCGAGACCGGCCGTTTCCTGCCGCTGCGCGAAGGCCAGCCGCTGCCCGTGGCGCTGCCCCATGCCAGGCGTCTGGCGGTCGACATCGCCTATGCCGAGGCCGCGGAGTAAGCTCATGCTCAAGGCATTTTTCGGCGGCACCTTCAGCCGCGACTTCACGGCGTCGATCGTCGTCTTCCTGGTGGCGATGCCGCTCTGCATGGGTATTGCCATTGCTTCCGGGGTGCCGCCGGAAAAGGGCCTGATCACCGGCATGATCGGCGGCCTGATCGTCGGCCTGCTGGCGGGTTCGCCCCTTCAGGTCAGCGGCCCGGCGGCGGGTCTTGCGGTCATCGTCTTCGAAATCGTGCAGAAACAGGGGCTGTCCGCCCTTGGGCCGATCCTGATCCTGGCCGGCGCCATTCAGGTGATCGCCGGGCTGCTGCGGGTCGGGGGCTGGTTCCGCGCGATCTCGCCCGCGGTGGTGCACGGCATGCTGGCGGGCATCGGCGTGCTGATCGTCGTCGGTCAGTTCCACGTGCTGTTCGACGACAAGCCGCTTTCCAGCGGCCTTGCCAATCTGATCGCCATGCCGGGGCAGATTTTCGGCCTCAGCAACCAGGACGCGGCCACCGCCTTCGCGGTCGGCCTTGTCACCATCGGCGGCATGCTGGGGTGGGAAAAGCTGCGTCCGGCCTCCATGAAGCTGCTTCCCGGCGCTCTGGTGGGCGTGGTGCTGGCGACGCTGGTCGCCTTCTTCCTCGGCCTTCCGGTCGCGCGCGTCGTGGTGCCGGAATCGATCGTTTCGGCCATTTCGCTGCCGGGCGACAATCTGGTCCAGCAGCTCCTGAACCCGACGATCATCACCACGGCCATCGCCATCGCCTTCATCGCCAGCGCGGAAACGCTGCTGTCGGCGGCGGCGGTCGACCGCATGCATGACGGCGTGCGCACCAATTACAACCGCGAACTCAGCGCCCAGGGCGTGGGCAACCTGCTTTGCGGCGTGGCCGGCGCGCTGCCCATGACGGGCGTCATCGTCCGCAGTTCGGCCAACGTCCAGGCCGGCGCCAGGACGCGGCTGTCGACGATCCTGCACGGCATCTGGATTCTGGGTTTCGTCGCCCTGCTTCCGTGGCTGTTGCGGGAAATCCCGATGGCGGCGCTGGCGGGCATCCTGGTGGTGACCGGCGTGCGTCTGGTCAGCGTGGACCATGTGAAGCATCTCCTCCACCGCTATGGCCCGCTGCCGGCCGTGGTCTGGGCGGCGACGCTGATCTGCGTCGTGGCGACCGACCTGCTGACCGGCGTTCTGGTCGGCATCGGCCTCTCGTTGATCGAGCTTCTGCCCCATGCCCGGCGTCTCCGCCTGGGCGTGGACGAGGAAGCACGCGACGACGCGCATGAAGTCGCGCTGCATGGCACCGCCACCTTCCTCAACCTGCCGAAGCTGTCGGCCAGGCTGGAGGCGCTTCCCGCCGGGCGGCTCGTCATCCTGAATGTCGAGCGGCTCAGCCATATCGACCATACTTGCGCGGAAATGGTCCGCGAATGGGTCGACCGCCGCCGCGGGACCGGCGCGCAGGTCGAACTGTTCGGCGCCACCGGCCGCATGCGCCACCTCGCCGCCTGATCCTTCACCCCCTCGTCAGGCGTTGAACGAACCGCCGCATCACCCTTGGGCGATGCGGCGGTTTTTCGTTAAGATGCAAACTGGAAACATAATAGAAATATTCAGAAGACTGTAAGACAATAATCGTGTTGCGGACATCACAGTGCCTTCATGTCCTTTCGCATTTGCGAAAAAGCCATTTCCCCAATTCGCCTTATCCCCATAACCTGCTCTCGATCCGCCGGTATCGAAGACGATAAGACAAGAGATCTTCGGACGGAGCGGACGCAGGACGGAACATTCTTACGTAAAAGGGGAATGTTCATGAAGTATCAGATTGCCTGTGCCGCGCTTGCGCTGCTTTCCAGCGCTCCGGCTTTCGCTCAGGAAGAGCCCGCAGGCCCCGTCACCGTCACTGGCAGCGTCGGCCTGGTTTCCGACTATCGTTTCCGCGGCGTGTCGCAGAGCGACCGTGGCATGGCCATTCAGGGCGGCATCACCGCCACGCATGAAAGCGGCTTCTATGTCGGCACCTGGGGTTCGAGCCTTGGCGGCTGGGGCCGTTTCGGCGGGGCGAACATGGAACTCGACCTGGTCGCCGGCTATTCCGCCGCGCTGGGCGAGGGCACCACGGTCGACGTCGGCCTGACCTGGTACATGTATCCGTCGGGCGCCGACAAGACCGACTTCGCCGAACCCTATGTGAAGCTGTCCCACCAGTTCGGCCCGGTCAAGGGCCTGGTCGGCGTCGCCTATGCTCCCAAGCAGGAAGCGCTCGGCAAGTGGCAGAGCAGCGCCACCAGCGGCATCGACGATCCGGGCGACAAGGAAGACAATTTCTACGTCTGGGGGGATCTGAGCGCCGCGGTTCCCAACACCCCCGTCACGCTGAAGGCCCATATGGGCTGGTCGAACGGCAATTCGGGCCTGGGGCCCAACGGCACCTCGATCGCGCCCACCGGCAAATATCTCGACTGGCTGGTCGGCGCCGACCTGGCCATTCCCGGCACGCCGCTGACCGTGGGCGTCGCCTATGTCGACACCGACATCGCCAGGGTCGAGGAAGAATATCTGCGCCCGAACTTCATGGTCAATGACAGTAAGGACTTCGGCAAGTCGATCGCGCGCAGCACGATCCTCTTCTCGCTGAGCGCCGCTTTCTGATCCCATGCGCCGGGCCCGGTTCGCCGGGCCCGGCGCATGCTTCTTTCCCGGTCGTGACAAATTGTTTCTGCTGTCGCATCCGGGCGCTTCCCGCCGGCCCTGCGGTTGACCCGGGGTCCGGCCGTCCTTATCCCGCTGTCATGCCCATAGCCGTGCCGACATTTTCATGACCGCGCCGACCATCATCCTTGTCGAAGACGACCCGCCGCTGCGCACACTGACGGCGCGGGCGCTGCAGGAGCATGGCTATCAGGTCCGTCCGGCGTCCTCCGGGCCGGAGATGTGGGTGGCGTTCGATGCCGGGCCGGTCGACCTTGTCGTGCTGGACGTCATGCTGCCGGGCACCAACGGCATCGATCTCTGCCGCCAGATCCGCCGCAAAAGCGACGTTCCCATCATCTTCATCAGCGCCAAGGGCAGCGAGACCGACCGCATCGTCGGGCTGGAGCTGGGCGCGGACGACTATCTGCCCAAGCCCTTCGGCACGCGCGAGCTGATCGCCCGCATCCGCGCCATATTGCGCCGCGTCGGCGTGGAGCGCGGGCCGGACGAGCATCGCGAGAATGAAGCGCGCTTCGACGGCTGGATCGTCAACTTCCCCCGGCGGGAACTGCGTTCGCCGACCGGCGCCATCGTCGACCTGACCGGCGCGGAGTTCGACCTGCTGGGCAGCTTCCTCAGCCATCCGCAGCGCGTCATCGCCCGCGAGCGGCTGATCGAGCTTTCGCGCACCCGCATGGGCGACAGCAGCGACCGCAGCATCGACGTGCTGGTCAGCCGCCTGCGCCGCAAGCTGTCGACGCAGGATCGCACGGCGCCGATCACCACCGTTCGGGGCGTCGGCTATATGTTCAACGCGGAGGTCAGCCGCGCTTGAGACGGCATGTCAGCCTGGTCGGCCAGATTTTCGCGATCCTGCTGCTGACCCTGACGCTGGAATTCGCCGTCGGCATCTTCCTGAACGAACGGTCCAACCACCTCTCGCTGCAGGATGACGAGGCCCGGCGCCTGGCCGAACATCTGGTCATCGCGCGCAAGCTGCTGACCGAACATCCGCCGGACGAGCGGCATGCGCTGTCGCTGCAACTCACCACCGATCGCTACGACGTGCACTGGACCCCGTCCTCGCCGCCGCCGCCGGCCCTGGCGCCGGGGCTGGAGCGGATGCGCCGGCAGATCGTCAACTGGGAACCGACGCTGGAACAGTCGGGCCTGTGGCTGCGCCTCGCTTCGCCCGGCCGGGTTTCGGAGATCAATGGCGGCCTGCGCCTGGCAGACGGAAGCTGGCTTTATTTCGGCATGCGCCATAGCGGCGGCAAATGGACCTTCGCCATCGGCCGCATGGGGCTGGCGCTGATCCCGGTGCTGGCGCTGCTGATCGTCGGCGGCATCATGATCCGGCGGACGCTGGCGCCGCTGCGCGACCTGACCCGCGCGACCGAGCGCATTGGCCTGAGCGACGAAGTGATCGTGGAGGAGGGCGGGTCCAATGACGTCCGGAACCTCATCCGCGCCTTCAACGCCATGCAGAAGCGCATCCATCGCCTCATCACCGAACGGACGGAGACTCTGGCGGCGGTCGGCCACGACATGCGGACCCCGCTCGCCCGGTTGCGGCTGCGGCTGGAGAACCTGCCCGACAATGAAGCGCGGGAGGCGATTGAGGGCGACCTCGCGGAAATGGGCGAGATGATCGACTCGCTGCTTGCCTTCCTGGGCGGTGAGAAGAATGGCGAACCGCCGGTGCGCACCGACCTGGCCGTGCTGGTGGCGACGGTGGTCGACGCCTTCCAGGATCAGGGCAGGCAGGTCGATTATGCGGGGCCCGACCATCTGGAAATGGCCGTGCGGTCGCTCACCCTGCGCCGGGCGATCGTCAACCTGATCGAAAATGCGCTGCACTATGGCAGCCGCGCCCGCGTCACGCTGGAGCGCCGCGACCGGGAAGTGCTGATCCGGGTCGACGATGACGGGCCCGGCATTCCGCGCGACAAGCTGGACGAGGTGTTGAAGCCCTTTGCGCGTCTGGACGAGGCGCGGCAGCGCAACACGCGCGGGCTTGGCCTGGGTCTGGCCATCGTCGCGCGGGCCGTGGAACTGGAAGGGGGCGAACTGACCCTCGCCAACAGGCCCGAAGGGGGATTGCGGGCGGAAATATGCCTGCATCTTCCGGCCGATGCCCAGAAGCGCTGACAAAAGAGAATCTGCCTGCCCCCAAGCAAAACTCATTTACTGGCGGGCGGGATGCCGCGCTATGCCGGGCGTCTGTATGAAAAGAGGCGCTTATGACGGCAGAAGGCGAAAAGGAAATCGCCCAGGGTTATTGGGATATAGACAGGCTGGCGACCGAGCTGGGCGCGGTGCGGCGGCGCTGGCGGCAGGGGCAGGACCACCACGCCGAATATGGCGCGGAGGGATTTCCGTCGCGCGCCACGCTGACCAGGATCATGGAGGCGCTGTGCGGTGCGCTGTTTCCGCTGCGCCTTGGCCCCAGCTTCGTGCGCCTGCATAATGAGGACGCCTATGTCGCCCAGACGCTGCAGACGGTGCTGAGCCGGCTTTACGGACAGATCAGGCTGGAACTGATCTATGCGATGAAGGACGAGCCGATCGCGCATGTGGACCGGGAAGCGTCGCGCATCATCGGCGCTTTCGCGGAAAGCCTGCCGACCTTGCGCGAACTGCTCGACAGCGATGTGGAGGCGGCCTTTCTGGGCGATCCCGCCGCGCGCAGCGTGGACGAGGTGCTGATCTGCTATCCCTCGATGATGGCGATCACGCACCATCGTCTGGCGCACCGGCTTTATCAGCTTGGCGCGCCGCTGGTGGCGCGGATCATCTCCGAAATCGCGCATGGCAGCACCGGGATAGACATTCATCCGGGTGCGAGGATCGGGCACAGCTTCTTCATCGACCATGGCACAGGCGTGGTCATCGGGGAAACGGCGATCGTCGGGGACCGGGTGCGCGTCTATCAGGGCGTGACGCTGGGCGCGCGCAGCTTCCCGGCCGATGAGAAGGGCGCGCTGGAAAAGGCCCTGCCGCGCCATCCGATCATCGAGGACGATGTGGTGATCTATGCCGGCGCGACGATATTGGGGCGCATCATCATCGGCAGCCGGTCGGTGATCGGCGGCAATGTCTGGCTGACCGACAGCGTGCCCGCGGACAGCAACGTCCGCCAGGCCAAGGCGCATTATGAAGTCACCAGCCGCGTGGAAGTGTCCGCGCCCCATCGCGTCCACGCGCTGCTGGAGGAAGGGCGCGATGGGATAGCGGAGAATATCTGAGGCGGCAGCGAGCCTCCAAAAACTTCGTCATTCCCGCCTTCGCGGGAATGACAGGTTTATTCATTTACTCCGCCGCGCAGCTATCCCCGTCCCCGGCGATCAGGTCGAGGCAGCGTCCGTCGATCTGGTCCTTCGGCACCGGCAATTCGATCAGCGCGGCCAGCGTCGGCATGATGTCCACCGTTTCCACGCCGAGCGGCTGTTCGAAATGGGCCAGCCCCTTGCGCCAGAACAGGATCGGCACGCGGCGGTCGGTATCCCAGGGCGAGCCATGGGTCGCGACCGATCCCATCACCGCCGCTTCGGGGATCGACATGACGCGCGGCTTCAGCAGCAGCAGCAGGTCGCCCGAACGCTGCGGGTCGAAGCTGGCGCGGGCTTCCTGGATCAGCGACCAGCTTTCCGGAGGGCCGGAGGGGGAGGGGGTGGCGGCGATTTCCGCCCTGGTGAAGACGGTCTGCACCTGCGGGTGAGCGCGGAGAAGGGCCAGGGCCGCCGCTTTCACCCTGTCGTGCTGGGCGGCGGTCAGGCTGCGGTCGAAATAGAGGTCGCCCGCCGGGCCATCGCCCCAGATCAGCGTCTTGCCCATGATGCCGGTCCTTTCCGCGACCGCCGCCGACAATGCCTTGGGCGTGAGCGCCCTGTCGACGCGCTGCTCCATCGGCATGGCGTTCATCCGGTGCCGCTCGGGCAGGTCATGGCCGCCATGGTCGGCGGTCAGCACCACGGCATAGTCGATGCCATCCTTGTCCAGCCGGTCGAAGAAGGCGCCCAGTTCGCGGTCCAGCCGGTCGACCTGGATGCAGCTTTCCGTACCCTCCGTGCCGTAGGTGTGGCCGATATAGTCCGTCGCGGACAGGCCGATGGAGATGATGTCGGTCTGCGCCTGCCTGCCCAGGGCCGTGCTCTCGATGGCGGCGGCGGCGAAGGCGAGGGTCATCGCATCCTGCTCCGGCGAGATGCGGAAGGCCTTGTAATCGCCCGCCTCCCGCGCGAAACGGCCGGTGCCGACGATCCGGTCGCCCGCCTTCACCGGAAAATCCTTGGCCGCGCATTGCGGCGGCAGTTCGAAGCCGGGATTGCCCTCTGCCAGACGCTGGGCCATCACCTCATTGACCCTGGCGACCAGCGGCGGCGTCGCCACGCCCTTGTAGCTGACATAGCCCTTCGGCCCGCCCAGCCACCAGACCTGATCGGCCGTCGGTCCGCCCATCATGATCGCCGCGCGGTCCTTGCCCGCGACCGATACGACGCGCGTCGCCGGATTGGCCGCCTTCATCCGCCCGCCCAGCGTCGGCACCCTGAGATGCATGGGCGAGGCCTGGTAATTTTCGCTGTCGGTGCCCGGCTGCGTCTCATCCTCCGCGCAATAGACCAGCTTGTCGGTGCGGGCGGTGCGCAGGTCGAACCAGCTATTGGCGATGATGCCGGTGCGCGACGGGCGGCTGCCGGTCAGGATGGTGCTGTGGCCGGGGCAGGTTTCGGTCGCGGCATGGCTTTGATAACCGCGCGGGAAGACGATGCCCTGTTCCGTCAGCCGCTTGAGGCCGCCGCTATAATATTGGCGATATTCGCTGAACAGATCGGCGGAAAACTGGTCGACGGCGATGGCGACGATCAGCCTGGGCGGGGCGGAAGGCGTGGGGGTGGCCGCTGGTTGGGCCAGCGCGGGCAGCGAACTGGCGATGAGCAGGGCGGCGGCGACTTTTTTGAACATGGGGGAGGAGACCTTCTGATGCCTTGACGGCGCATGCAAGCGGACCTAGCCCCCTTGCGTCCACCGGAACAGAGGCCCGATGCGGATTTTTCATGTCCTTCTGATGACAGTGCTTTTGCTGTTCGCGCCAGCCATGGCGCGGGCGCAGGGCGCGTTCGGCGGGAGCGCGCCGCATATCGCGGCGGAACTGACCGCCGAAAGCGCCGTGCCGAGGCCGGGCGAGGGGCAGGCGTCTGGCACGACGATCGCCTTTTCCATGACGCCGGAGCCGGGCTGGCACGGCTATTGGGAAAATCCGGGCGATGCGGGGCTGGGCATGACCGTGAAATGGACGCTGCCCAAGGGGGTCGCCATCGGCCCGCTGCGCTATCCGGTGCCGGAGACATTGTTGATCTCCGGCCTCATGAACCATGTCTATGAGGGCCCCTATGGCGTGCTGGCGAAGCTGACCGTCGCGCCGGACGTGCCCAAGGGCACGAAGCTGCCGATCCGCGTCCGCGCCGACTGGCTGGCCTGCACCGACAAGGTCTGCGTGCCCGAGGGGGCGGAACTGGCGCTGGACCTGATGGCGGGCGACGGCTCCGTCCTGCCGGGCAGCAGGGCGCAGTTCGACGGCTGGCACAGCCACCTCCCGCGTCCGCTGGGCAGCGAGGCGGCCTATGCCATGGCTGACGGTCGCCTGCGCCTGTCCATTCCTTTTCCCGCGGCGGCGAGCGCCCGCGACGTCCATCTTTTCGCGCTGGCCGACGGCCTCATCCGCTATGCCGCCCCGCAAAGCGTCATGCGGCAGGGCGATCGGCTGCTGATCGAAACCGAAGCCGGACAAGGCATGAAATCCGGGCCGGTCCAGGCCGTCCTGCGCACCGGCGACCATGTCGGTTTCCTGCTGACGGCACGGCCCGGCGCGGTTGCCGCCGCGCGGCCCGCCACCTTCCAGACGGTCCTCCTCGCGCTGGGCGGCGCGCTGGTCGGCGGCCTGCTGCTCAACATCATGCCCTGCGTCTTTCCGATCCTGGGGCTGAAGGCGATGAAGCTCGCCCGCGCGGGGGGCGATGAGCATGTCGTCCGGCGGGAGGCGCTGGCCTACAGCCTTGGCATCATCCTCACCTGCCTCGCGCTGGGCGGCCTGCTGCTGGGCCTGCGCGCGGCGGGCGCGGCCGTGGGCTGGGCGTTCCAGTTGCAGGACCCGCGCATCATCCTGCTGCTGTTGCTGCTGGTGACGGCGATCACGCTCAACCTCGCGGGGCTGTTCGAACTCAGCGCCTTCGGCGGCGGCGACAGGCTGGCGGACAAGGGCGGCGCGTCCGGCGCCTTCTGGACCGGCGCGCTGGTCGCCTTCGTCGCCACGCCCTGCACCGGGCCGTTCATGGGCGCCGCCATGGGCGCGGCGCTGGTCCTGCCGCTCGGCGCGGCGCTGGCGATCTTCGCGGGGCTTGGCCTTGGCCTGGCGCTGCCCTTTCTGGCGCTGGCCTATATCCCGCCGCTCCGCACGCGGTTGCCCAGGCCCGGAGCGTGGATGGGGCGGCTTCAGAAGATCCTCGCCATCCCGATGGCGTTGACCGCGCTGGGCCTGCTGTGGCTGCTCGGCCAGCAGCGCGGCGTTACCGCCATCATGCTGGGCGTCGCCGCGGCGCTGATCCTCGGTGCCGGCCTGTGGTGGCTGGGGCGCAGGCAGCGTCACGGCCGGCGCGGCGGGCTTGCCATGATCTGCGCGGCGCTCATCCTCTTCGCAGGAGCCGCCATTTTGTTGCCGGCGCATGCGCCGGCCGCCGCGGCATCGGCCCATGGCGTCCCTTTCGACGAAGCCCGCCTCGCCAGCCTTCGCGCCGCGAAAAAGCCGGTTTTCCTTTATTTCACCGCCGATTGGTGCCTGACCTGCAAGGCCAATGAAGCCGCCGCCATCGATCGCGAAGAGACCCGCGCGGCCTTCAAAAGGGCGGGCGTCACGGTGATGGTGGGCGACTGGACCAATGCCGACCCCGCCATCACCCGCTTCCTGGAAGGGCAGGGGCGTTCCGGCGTCCCGCTCTACCTCTGGTATGCGCCCGGCCGGGAGGCGCAGACATTGCCGCAGCTTCTGACGCCCGCCACGCTGACGGCGCTGGTGCCCTGATGGCCAAGGTCCGCGCCGATCAGCTGCTCGTCGACAGCGGCCTTGCCGAAAGCCGGGCCCGCGCGCAGGCGCTGATCCTGGCCGGTCTCGTCTTCCTGGGCGACCGGAAGATCGACAAGGCCGGGCAGCAGGTCGCCGCCGACGCCGGGCTGGAGGTGAAGGGCCGCGACCATCCCTGGGTGTCGCGGGGCGGCATCAAGCTGGCCCACGCGCTGGAGCATTTCCATATCGACGTGACCGGCGCCGTCGCCATCGACGTCGGCAGTTCGACCGGAGGCTTCACCGACGTCCTGCTGACCCATGGCGCGGCGCGGGTCTATGCGGTGGACAGCGGCACCAACCAGCTTGCCTGGAAGCTGCGTTCCGACCCCCGCGTCATCGTCCATGAACAGACCAGCGCCCGCATCCTGACCGCCGATCACATCCCGGAGCCGGTGGACATCATCGTCTGCGACGCCAGCTTCATAGCGCTCGCCAAGGTATTGGACCGGCCCTTGAGCTTCGCCCGTCCCGGCGCGCGCCTGGTCGCCCTCATCAAGCCGCAGTTCGAGGCGGGGCGGGAGGAAGTCGGCAAGGGCGGTGTCGTGCGCGATCCCGCGATCCATGAACGGGTGTGCAACGACGTCCGGGAATGGGTGTTGTCACGCGGGTGGCAGGTCGAAGGCATAACCGCCAGCCCGATTACCGGCCCACAGGGCAATGTCGAATTTCTCCTCTTCGCAATATTTGGCGGATAATCCCATCCTGTTCGTTTCGCCGCTATAGTCATCATCTGCGACAAATGCCCATTTGAGTCGCTTGCAAAGGCCGATTAGCCCGATCCCATGCGCACCATCCTGCCTGTCTTCCTGATCGCGCTGACCCTTTCCGCCTGTGGCGGTCAAAAGGAAAAGAAGCCGCGTCCTTCCGCACTGGTCGAAGCCGCGCCCATATTGCGTGAAACCTTTACCGACAATCTGGACGCGGTCGGCACCGCCTTCGCCAATGAGCAGGTGGTGTTGTCCGCCCCGGTGACGGAGCGGATCGTCTCCCTCAATTTCAGCGACGGCGGCTATGTCAGCAAGGGGCAGGTGATCGCGTCCCTGGCCGTGGGTCAGGAGAAGGCGGAACTCGCCGCCGCCCAGGCGCAGGCGCTTCAGGCGCAGCAGCAACTGGAGCGCATCAAGGCGTTGAAGGAGCGGGGCTTCGCAACCGCCGCCAGCCTCGACAGCCAGGTCGCGCTGGCCAATGCCGCCCGCGCCAGCGCGCAGCAGGCCCGCGCCTCCATCGGGGACCGCGTGGTGCGCGCGCCCTTTTCCGGCTGGGTCAGCCTGCGCATGGTGTCGCCCGGCGCCATCGTCACCGCCGGCACGCCGATCGCCACGGTCAGCGACATCTCGCGGATCAAGCTGGACTTCACCATCCCCGAAACCCGCCTGGCGCTGGTGCGGGAGGGGCAGCCGATCAGGGCGGTCTCCGCCGCCTGGCCCGACCGGCCCTTCACCGGCACCATCGCCACCATCGATCCGGTGATCGACCCCGCCACCCGCGCCGTCCGGATACGCGCCATCCTGCCCAATCCCGACCGCGCGCTGAAGCCCGGCATGCTGCTGACGGTGAATGTGCTTGCGAAGCAGCGCCAGTCGCTGGCCGTGCCCGAGCTGGCGGTCGTGGGCGATGGTGAGGATCGCTTCGTCTTCCTGGTGGAGGATGGCAAGGCCAGGCGGACCAGGGTCGATACCGGCATCCGCCAGAACGGGCTGGTCGAGATATTGGGCGGGGTGAAGCCGGGCCAGACGGTCGTCACCGACGGCGTCGTCAAGCTGACCGACGGCGTGCCCGTCCGCCTGCCCGGCGACAAGCCGGAAGCGAAAAGCGCCAGCGCCGGCCGGGCGGCCGGTTAGGGAGGCGCGGCCATGCAGCTTTCGGACCTGTCCGTCCGTCGCCCGGTCTTCGCGGCGGTCGTCGCGGTGCTGCTCTGCATCGTCGGGGTGGTCGGCTATCTCAGCCTTTCCATTCGCGAATATCCCGATACCGATCCGCCCATCGTCTCGGTGGAGACGACCTATACCGGTGCGGCGGCGTCGGTAGTGGAAACCCGTATCACCCAGATCATCGAGGATGGCGTCGCGGGCGTACAGGGCATACAGAACATCACCTCGACCTCGCGCGACGGCGTCTCCTCGATCAGCATCGAATTCGATCCGTCGCGCGACATCGATTCCGCCGCGAACGACGTGCGCGACCGCGTGGGCGGCGTGGTAGAGGATCTGCCGGAGGATGCGCTCGCGCCCGAAATCCGGAAGGTCGATGCGGATGCGCGGTCGATATTGTTCATCGTGTTCACCAGGGACGGCTGGACCCCGACGCAGATCGCCGACTATCTCGACCGCAATGTGCTGGACCGTTTCTCGGCCATTGACGGCGTCGCCCGCGTCACCGGCGGCGGCGACGAACGGCCCTCCACCCGCATCTGGCTGAATGCGGAGAAGCTGACCGCCTTCGGCATCACGCCGGGCGACATAGAGGCCGCCCTGCGCGCGCAGAATGTCGAACTGCCCGCCGGGCGCTTCGAATCGAAGGACCAGAACCAGACGCTGCGCGTCGAGCGCGCCTTTTCCACGCCCGAACAATTCGCCCAGCTTGTCGTCGGGCGCGGTGCGGACGGTTATCAGGTGAAGCTGGGCGACGTCGCGCGGATCGAGCAGGGCGCGGAAAACCCCTATACCTCCTTCCGTTCCAACGCCGCGACAGGCGTCGGCGTGGGCATCATCCGCCAGTCGGGCGCGAACACGCTGGAGGTCGCGGAAAAGGCGAAGGCGCTGATCGCTGAACTGCGGCCCACGCTTCCCGCGGGCATGAAAGTCACCATCGGATCGGACGAATCGCTGTTCATCAGCCGCGCCATCGACAATGTCTACGACACGCTGGCCGAAGCGGCGCTGCTGGTCGTGCTGGTCATCTTCCTCTTCCTCGGCTCCCTGCGCGCGACGATCATTCCGTCGGTCACAGTGCCGATCTGCCTGCTGGCGACCTGCGCGGTCATGTGGCTGCTGGGGCTGTCGATCAATCTGCTGACGTTGCTCGCCTTCGTGCTGGCCATCGGCCTGGTGGTGGACGACGCCATCGTCGTGCTGGAGAATGTCTATCACCGCATCGAACAGGGGGAGGACCCGCTGGTCGCCTCCTATCTCGGCACGCGGCAGGTGGGCTTCGCCATCATTTCGACCACGCTGGTGGTCTGCGCGGTGTTCGTGCCGGTGATGTTCCTCGCCGGGCAGACGGGCCTGCTCTTCCGCGAACTCGCCATCGCGATGATCGCCGCCATCGCCTTTTCGGGCTTCATTTCCCTGAGCCTCGCGCCGATGCTCTGTTCGAAGCTGTTGCGCCATTCCGAACGGTCCCACCTGTCGCGCTGGGTCGACGACCGGTTCCAGCGGCTGGAGGCGGGCTATGCGCGGCTGCTGGACCGTGTGCTGAAACGGCCCGTCCTCGCTCTCGTGCCCGTGCTGCTGTTCCTGGCGGGGGCGGGCGTGCTGTTCACCACGCTGCCGACCGAACTGGCCCCGGCGGAGGATACCGGCGTCGTCGATGGGCAGGTGACAGCGCCCGAAGGCACCGGGTTCGACCGCATGAACGCCTATATGCATAGGATCGAGACCGATCTTCAGCCGTTGCGCGATGAAGGCACGCTGCAGGTGCTGAACATCCGTGCCCCCGCCGGCTTCGGCACCAGCGACGATTTCAACGGCGGCAACATCATCGCCTTCCTGCGGCCCTGGGAGGACCGCACGATCACCACGGCGCAGGTGGCCGACACCATCAACAAGGTGATCGCCAACCAGCCGGGGGTGCGCGGCAATGTCGCTCCGCGTTCCGGGCTGGGCCGTGGCCGTGGCCTGCCGGTCAATCTGGTGCTGGCCGGTGCGACCTATGAGGGGCTGGTCGCCGCGCGCGACCGCATCATGGCCGCCGCCGCGACCAATCCGGGCCTGATCAACCTCGATTCCGACTATAAGGAGACCAAGCCGCAGATGCGGATCGAGGTGGATCAGCAGCGGGCGGGCGACCTGGGCGTGTCTGCCAACGACATCAGCCAGGCCTTGCAGACGCTGCTCGGTTCCCGCCGCGTCACCACCTATGTCGACCGGGGCGAGGAATATCGCGTGCTGGTGCAGGCAGAGCGGGAGGGGCGGCAGACCCAGGCGGACCTCGAACGCATCAATGTGCGCAGCCGCACCGGCGTCCTCGTGCCGCTGTCCGCCGTGGTCACCGTCCGCGAGGTCGCCGGTCCGCGCCAGCTCAACCGCTACAACAAGCTGCGCGCCATCACGCTGACGGCCGCGCTCGCGCCGGGCTATTCGCTGGGCGAGGCGCTGGGTTTCCTGGAGGAACAGGCGCGCCAGTCGCCTGAGGTGCTGGCGCTCGGCTATCGGGGCGAGAGCCAGTCGCTGCGCGAGACCGGCGGGTCGATCTGGCTCGTCTTCGGGCTCACCATATTGATCGTCTATCTGCTGCTCGCCGCGCAGTTCGAAAGCTTCGTCCATCCCGGCGTCATCATCGCCACCGTGCCGCTGGCGGTGGCGGGCGGCGTGCTGGGGCTGGCGCTGACGGGCGGATCGGTCAATCTCTACAGCCAGATCGGCATCGTCATGCTGGTGGGGCTGGCGGCGAAGAACGGCATATTGATCGTCGAATTCGCCAACCAGCTGCGCGACGAGGGGCTGGAGATCGGCGCGGCCATCCGTCAGGCCGCCGCCCGGCGCCTGCGCCCGATCCTGATGACCTCCATCGCGACGGTCATCGGCGCCGTGCCGCTGGTCATTCGCGGCGGAGCGGGCGCGGCGGCGCGCCATTCCATCGGCGTGGTGGTGGTTTCGGGCGTCAGCCTGGCGACGCTGATCACGCTGTTCCTGATCCCGATCCTCTATTCGCGGGTTGCAGGACGAACCGTTTCACCGCAAACCGTCAGTCGGCGGCTTGACTCGGCCTTGAAGGATTCGCCCGAAGCCGCCGAATAAAAGGTGGAGCTTCGTTGCCGATGAACGAGATTGCGTCTCCGGGTCAATTACGTCTTGCCTATGCGCGCTGGGCGCTGGTTACTGTGCCTGCGATTGTTTTCCTTGGCTTTCTTTCGGGCAGGCTCGCCAATAGTGGCTATGGCAATCGCTGGTTCGCCGCCCTCGCCAAGCCGGAGCTGATCCCGCCCGGCTGGGTCTTCGGCCTTGCCTGGACCGTGCTCTACATATTGATGGCGCTTGCCTTCGCCATCGTCCTGCACGCGCGGGGCGCACGAGGGCGGGGCATCGCGATTGCGGCCTTCATCGTGCAACTGGGCCTCAACCTCCTCTGGTCCCCGCTTTTCTTCCGCGCGCATCTGGTGGACCAGGCGCTGCTGCTGATCGTCCTGCTGTTCCTGCTCGTCGCCGTCACGACCGCGCTGTTCTGGCGCGTCCGCCGCGTCGCGGGCCTGCTGCTGCTGCCCTATCTGTGCTGGCTGGCCTTCGCCTCCTACCTCAACTATGAGATCGGCCGCCTCAATCCGGACGCGGAAAGCCTTGGCAAACCCGCGCTCCAGACCCAGATATGATTTTTGGCGCCGCCCATCGCGGCGCCGCACGGAAGGATAAAGCATCATGCAGAGCGAAAACCGCTTTTTCGACGACCTTGCCAAGCTGGTGAACGGCGCGGCCGGAACCGTCGCAGGCATGAGCCGGGAATTCGAGACCAATGCCCGCGAAAAGGCCAAGCAGTGGATCGGCGGCATGGATTTCGTCAGCCGCGACGAATTCGACGCGGTCAAGGCGTTGGCCGCCGCCGCCCGGGAGGAGGTGGAATTGCTGAAGGCCCGGCTCGACGCGCTGGAGGGCAAGGCGTCCGAACCGGTCAAGCAGACGGTCCGGGCCAAGCCCAGGGACGGCGAATAACCGGCTGATTTCCGGCGGAAGCGGAGTTGTCCACGCATTTTCCATGCCGCCCCGGTTTCCACCGGCGCAAAAAATGCTTTAAGGCGCGCAGATGATGGACAGCGACGAATATGAAAATGGCGGTCAGGAGGCCGCGCCGATCGACATGCTGGCCGCCTATTTCGAGGCGCATGGCTGGAGCTACGATCAGGTCGGTGAGGATGAGATCGTCGCCAGCACCCAGGGGTCCTGGGCGCAATATGAGCTGCGCGGCATCTGGCGCGACGAGGACCAGGTGCTGCAAATGCTCGCCTTGCCCGACATCAGGGTGAATGAGGACAAGCGCAGCGCCATCTACGAAACGCTGGGCCTGATCAACGAACAGCTTTGGCTCGGCCATTTCGAGCTCTGGTCCTCCAGCGGCATCGTGCTGTTCCGCCACGGCGCGCTGCTGGGGGCGGGCGGCACGCTGACGCTCGACCAGGCGCAGATATTGGTGGAAACCGCCATAGACGAATGCGAGCGCTTCTATCCGGTGTTCCAGTTCGTCCTCTGGGGCGGCAAGAGCCCGACGGAGGCGATTTCCGCCAGCCTCATCGAAACGCGCGGCGAAGCCTGAGACCCTTTCCCATGACCGACATCTGGCCCGACCATCTTTTCCTTGTCGGCTGCGGCAATATGGCGGGGCAGATGCTGCGGCGCTGGCTCGCCTGCGGCCTCGATCCGGCGCGGGTGGTCGTGTTGCGTCCCAGCGGCAAGGCGGTGGCGGAAGGGGTGAGGGTCGTCACCGACTATCCGGCCTCCCTGCCCGCCGGCACCACCATCCTGCTGGGCATGAAGCCCTATCAGCTTGGCGATGTCGCGGGCCTGCTTGCGCCGCTTTGCAGCGCCGATATGCGGATCGTTTCGATCCTTGCGGGAACGCGGCTGGCGGATCTGCGCGCCGCTTTCCCCGCGGCGGCGGAAATCGTCCGCGCCATGCCCAACCTGCCGGTGGGCATAGGGGAGGGTGTCACCGCGCTCCATGCGGATGCCGCATTCCCGGCGGCGTCGCGCAAGGCGGTGGAGGCGTTCATCGCCCCGCTAGGCCTTGCCGAATGGATTGCGGATGAAGGCCAGTTCAACGAAGTCACCGCGCTGTCCGGCTGCGGACCCGCCTTTCTGTTCCGCTTCGTCGATGCCCTTGCGCGGGCGGGCGAGGCGATCGGCCTCTCCGCCGAGCAGGCCGGGCGCATGGCGCTCGCCACCGTGCGCGGCTCTGCCAGTATGGCTGCCATGGCGAGCGAAAGCCCGGCCGTGCTGGCGGATCGCGTGGCCAGCCCCGGCGGCATGACGCGGCAGGGTCTGAACGTGCTCGATGCCGACGACCGGTTGCTGAAGCTGCTCACCGATACGCTGGTCGCCGCGCGCGACCGGGGCGAGGCGATGGCCCGGGGCGAATAGGGCCGGGGCGGTTCACCTCTTCCCGCAAATCCCTTAGAGAAACGACATTCCCCTCCTTTGGAGTCCTGCGATGCTGTCCCCCGAAACGCCCATCCTTGTCCTCACCACCGGGGGGACGATCGACAAGATCTATTTCGATGCGCTGTCGGATTATCAGGTAGGCGAAACGGTGGTGGCGAAGCTGCTGGACATCGCCCGCGTCAAGCGGCCCTTCCGCATCGAGGAAGTGGTGCGCAAGGACAGCCTGGAACTGGACGATGCCGACCGCGCCCTGATCCGCGACCGTGTGGCCGCCGCGTCTGAAAGCCATATCGTCATCACCCACGGCACCGACACGATGACGGAGACGGCGAAGCTGCTTTCCGCCATCGCCGGCAAGACGGTCGTGCTGGTGGGCGCGCTCGCCCCGGCGCGTTTCGGGGAAAGCGACGCCAGCTTCAACCTCGGCATGGCCTTTGCGACGGTGCAGCTTGCCGCGCCGGGCGTTTACATCACGATGAGCGGGTCGGTCTTCCGGGCCGACAGGGTGGTGAAGGATCGGGAAAAGGGCGCCTTCGTCCCGATTGGCGAGTGAGTTTGCGTTGGGGGTGTTCCTGGTCGATCAGAGGTCATTTCCCCTCTCGCCCATGATCCCTTCATGACCGGCCGCTTCAGCGCGTGCCGGCCTTCTCCGCCGCCACGGGAACCGCGCCGCCCTCCGGCGTCTGCGCCTTGGGCGCGAAGATGCGGAGGCTGTCGAGCGTCTTTTCCGCCATCGCCTGATATTGCTCGCTCAGCATTTCAGGATAGACGAAGCTGGCCGTGACGATAGAGCCGTCCGGCTGTTTCATCAGCCGCAGCGCGACATTGTTGCCCTCGCCGTCATTGGCGGTGCCGCGATATTCGTTATCGCCGATATAATCGCCGCTCACCCCTTCGGAGCCTTCGCTCACCGTCTCGACGATCTGTTGCAGCGTCTGGTCGCCCTCCTTCTTCTGCCAGAAGATGCGGACGTCCGCGCCCGCGCCGGGGTCCTGATAGACCACGCCGTCCGCATTGCTGGAGGCCGCGTCCTTCTGCCAGCCTTCGGGGAAGGTGATGGAAAAGCCGCGCTCGACATTGACATAGTTGCGGGATGCGGGCGTGTCGGCCTTCGCTTCGGCCATCGCCCTGGCCGCGGCGGCATTGGCGGCGGCGGCGAGTTCGTCCTGGCTTGGGAGGTCCTCCACCGGTTCCGCGCGGCCGCAGGCGACCAGCAGGAGGAGGGGCATGGCGGCGGCGAGGATGGCGCTTTTCATCGCTCCCCCAAAGCATAGCCGCCGCGACATTTCAACGCCGCAACCGCGTGTGGCGCGATGGGACGACGGCAGTGCGGGGCGTCCGCCCCCGTCAGCCGGTCCGATCAGGCAGCGCTGTCGATGCCCAGTTCGGCGAGCTTGCGGTAGAGGGTGGAGCGGCCGATGCCCAGCCGCCGGGCCACTTCGGTCATGCGCCCGCGATAATGGCCGATGGCCAGGCGGATGACGTCCGCTTCGATCTCCGCCAGTTGGCGGACATGGCCGTCGCCTTCGAACAGGGTGATGCCGGCGGCCTCCCGATGCGGCTGCGGCACGGCATGAAGCCGGCCACGGGACTCGCCATGGCCGCGCCCGCGAATATGGGCGGCGATCTGTGGAAAATCCTGGGGCGTAAGAGCATCGCCCTCGCACAGCACCGCGGCGCGGAACAGGGCGTTCTGAAGCTGGCGCACATTGCCCGGCCAGTCATGCTGCATCAGCAGCGCCAGCGCGTCGTCGGTAAGGCCAAGGCCGCGCAATCCCGGCTGGGTCGCGATGCGGGCGAGCAGATGGCGGCACAGCGCCGGCACATCGCCCAGACGTTCGCGCAGCGGCGGAATGGTGAGCTGCACGACGTTGAGGCGGTAATATAGGTCTTCGCGGAAGCGCCCCGCCTCGATCTCGTCATGCAGCCGCTTGTTGGTGGCGGCGATGACGCGGACATCGACATGGATCGGGCGGCGCGCGCCTATGGGCTGGACTTCGCCGTCCTGAAGCACGCGCAGCAGCTTCACCTGCGCGTCCAGCGGCATTTCGCTCACTTCGTCGAGGAAGATCGTGCCCATGTCGGCCGCGACGAATTTGCCGACCTGCCGGTCGAAGGCGCCGGTGAAGGCGCCGCGTTCATGGCCGAACAGGTCGGATTCCACCAGATTGGCCGGGATCGCGCCGCAATTGACGGTGATCATCGCCTGCTTGTGGCGGGGGGAAGCGGCGTGGATCGCGCGGGCGATCACATCCTTGCCGACGCCGCTTTCGCCCTCGATCAGCACGGGGACGCGGGCGCGGGCCGCCTTGGCCGCGATGGCGAGCGCGGCGCGGAACTGCGGCGCGGCGCCGACCACATCCTCGAAGGACAAGGCGGCAGGGATCTTCTCGGTCAGCGGGCGCAACTCGCCCTTGCCATGTTCGCCGTTCAGCGTGGCGTTGAGCGCGGCGAGCAGCCGCTCAGGCGCGATCGGCTTGGCGAGATAGTCGGTGGCGCCGGCCCGCATCGCCTCCACCGCGACGGCGACATTGTTATGCGCGGTGAGGATCAATATGGGCAGGGCCGGCCGGCGGGCACGCAGTTCGCGGATCAGGCCGGTCGGCTCATAGCTCGGGCTCCACTGGTCGAGCAGCACGGCGTCGAGCCGCATGCCGTCCTGCGTGCCCAGCATCGCAATCGCGGTGTCGCCGTCATTGGCGAAGATGGTGCGCCATCCCGCACGGGCGGCGAGAGCCGACACCAGCCTGCGCTGCGCCGGCTCGTCGTCGATCAACATCAGCATCGAAACGCCGTCGCGCGCCATCCTTACCCCTCATAAGCGAACTGGTGCCGAAGGTAGGGAAGAGGGGTAAAGACCGGCTTAACCGGAAAAATTTTCTTGTCCGCTGACGGCTTGAGGGGGAGAGGGCTTGGCGATAAGAGGATGCCGCGAAACGGACAGAGAGGGACAGTGCATGGCTTCGGACGGGAATATGAACAGCGCAACCCAGACCTATGAAGGGTTCGTAGCCCTCATCAAATGGGGAACCATCGCCAGCGCCGTCGTCGCCGCTCTGGTCGTGCTGCTGATCGCCAGCTGAGCCAGGCTTGATCGCTGAAGGGGGAGCAGATGACGCCGTTCCTTCTCCCCTGCTTTTTGGCCGCCTGTATCGTCGGGGCGCTCGTTGCATGGCGGGCGCGGCCGGACGAGGGCTGGGCGCTCGTTTCCGTTCTTCAGATGCTGTCATCCGCCATTCTGGTCGGCGCGCTGATCGTGGCGGCGGAGGCGGGCAGCAGTATCGCCCGGACATTGGGCCTGCTGGCGATAGTGGCGGGCAGCGCCGGGTTTTGCGGCGGTTTGGTGGCGGCGCGGCGGATCGGCATGCCGCCGCGGCCATGATGGAAGGCGTGAACGCGACGATCCTCGCCGGCTGGTCGCTGGCCGCCTTATTGTTCGCGGCGGCTCTGCTGGCCCCGCTTGGCGGCGGGTTGCGGCGGGGCGCGCATCTGGCGGGCGCCGCGATGATGGTTGCGGGCACCGTGACCCTCTACAGCCATGATGTCATGGCCCTGCCGCAAATCTGCGCGGCGCTGATCGCCGGAAGCGCGATCGGGCTGGCATTGGGGCGCGGCATGCCGCGATCCGCGCTTCCATCGCTGATGTGCGGTCTCATCGGACAGGCCGGCCTGGCGGCCGTCTTCATCGGCGGAGCGGCCTTGCGCGATCCGCATGCCTTCGGCCTGCTCGACGATGCGACGGACCGGCTGCGCATCGAGGGCGCCGCTGCGATCGGCGCCGCCGTCGCCTGCGGTGCCATGGCCTGCGCGGGGGCGGCGGCGGTCCTGTGGCGCGGGGCGGCGGGGCGGTGGCATCC
>NZ_JAINEZ010000013.1:0-83422 GCF_019873065.1 Sphingobium sp. PNB | reverse complement strand
AGCGATGCCGGTCGTCCGCGCAATACAGCCAGCCGCAGCAAATGCCCAGAGCGGGCCCGAAACCGAGCGTCGTGAATAAGAGAGGCTAAGGTGCGCGCCGCGCGAGCAACGTTGCCCCCACTTGCATCAAGGGCCTCGCGGATCACCAGCCCTTCCATTTCCAGCAGGCTTCCGCCCTCATCGACGATCAGATCCAGCATCTGGCGCACCAAGTTGGCGCGACTACCAACATTGTCAACGGCGCTGATCCTGCCATCGTTGGTCATGCACATCGCCGGCTTCAATTCGAGGCCGTCGGTTTCCAAGAACAGGTGTCTGACGTCGATCGCTCGTCCGTCGTCCGCCAACAGCACGGCGCGTTCCACCATTCGCTCAAGTTCGCGCACATTGCCCGGGAAATCGTAAGCCAACAGCGCGTTAATCGCCCGCGGAGTGAAGCCCGATACTGTTCGGCCATGGCGCAGGGCATAACGCAGACGGAAGTGTTCCAGCAGCACCGGAATGTCCTCGCGGCGCTGGCGCAGCGGCGGCACCCGGACCGGTAAAGTCGATATCCGGTAGAACAAGTCGGCACGAAACGTGCCTTCCCGCACCGCCTCGTTAAGTTCCACATTCGATGCTGCGATCAATCGGACATCCACCTTGATCGTCCGCGTATCGCCGACCCGCTCGAACTCACCTTCCTGGACAGCGCGCAGAATCTTCGATTGTGCAAGTGGCGACAGTGTCGATATCTCGTCCAGGAACAGCGTGCCGCCATTGGCCAGCTCGAACCGACCGGGCCGGGCGGCAACCGCGCCAGTATAGGCCCCCTTGGCCACGCCGAACAGCTCCGATTCGATCAGCCCCTCAGGGATCGCCGCGCAGTTGAGCGCGATGAACGGCTCCGCCTCGCGCGTGCTCAGCCGATGAGCGAGCTTGGCCAGCACTTCCTTGCCGACCCCGGTCTCGCCCATTAACAGCAGCGTCGCATTGCTCGCTGCGGTGCGTTCGATCATGGTCTTGGCTGAGAGGAACGCTGCCGATATCCCAATCACCGTTTGGCCCGCATCATGCCACGTTTCGGACAGGACCAGCGGCGTCGCGGCCAATTCGAGGTCGTCCAACTGATCCCATTCGGGTTTTGGTTTGGCGTGAAGTACGCAGGCAGCATCGCCTCGCCCCGCACATTCCACTTCGCGCATGATGATCGGTTGTCCCGCGAAGGTTGTGGCAAAGCCGCTTGCAAAGCCGGTCTGCATCCAGCACACCGGATCGGTGCTGTGCCCCATCGCGTTGAGATGGATCGCCGCCTCCATCGAATCGTGGACCGTGAACCGGCCTTCGAAATGCCCCCGCGAGGGATCGTTTTCAAGAGTTTCGATCTGGGTCCAGCCGAACCCGGTCAAGGCGTGTGCCTGCGGTCCGACCGCGAATGCTTCGAGATAATCACCATCCGGGCGCAATTTCTTCGCGCCGATCGCGCACCGTGCGCCTTCGGCAAAACCGACACCCCAGAAGAACCGGCTGGCCGCTTCTAGCCCCAATTCGGCCACCAGGCGGCTGCGCCAGCTGGCCAGGGCCGCTTGGCTGAGCAGTACGCAGCGTTCACCGTCATGCCAGATCCGGCCCATTTCCGGTGAGAACAGCAGCTTGCTGGCAAGGTCGGCGTATCCTGGGAGCGTCTCCATCCGGTCAGCTTATCAGATTCGTAACTTCCGGCCCAGACTTAAGCCTCGACATTTACATATACGTCGATCTGCACGGTGCCTCGCCGTGGGATTGACCAACCGGACTGCGGTAAATCGGCCCGAAAACGATATTGGCACGATTCGTGCTTATAACTGTCCCGACAAGAAAAATCGATGGCGGCTTTAGCCATGCTGTTGGGAGAGGATCAAATGAACGACAACATTGCCGATCTGGTTGATTCACGCACCGGGCGCCAATCGCGCTCGATCTACGCGAGCGAAGACATCTATCGGCAGGAACTTGAGCGGATCTTCGGGCGCTGCTGGCTGTTCCTGGTCCACACCAGCCAGATTCCGAAGCCGGGCGACTATTTCCGCACCTTCATGGGCGAAGACGATGTGATCGTGATCCGCCAGAAGGACGGGTCGATCAAGGCGTTCCTTAACAGCTGCACCCACCGCGGGAACCGGATCTGCCGCGCCGATCGCGGCAATGCGCGCGCCTTCACCTGCAACTATCACGGCTGGTCTTTTTCCCCGGACGGCGCGCTCGCCGGGGTGCCGCTGGAAAGCGAGGCCTATTTCGGCGAACTCGACCGCACCAAGTTCGGCCTGATCCCGGTGACGAAAGTGGCCGAGTACAAGGGCCTGGTGTTCGGCTGCTGGGATGCCAATTCGCCCAGCCTCGATGACTATCTGGGCGATGCCAAGTTTTTCCTCGATGTCTGGCTGGATGCCATGCCGGGCGGATCGGCACTGCTCGGCGAGACGCAGAAGATGGTGCTGGGCACCAACTGGAAGCTGCCAGTCGAGAACGTCTGCGGCGATGGCTATCACCTGGGCTGGGCACATGCCGGCGCGATGGCAGCAGTCCAGTCGATGGACCTCACCGGGCTCAGCGTCGGCAATTCCGGGGTCGATCTCGATGGCGGGCTGTCGGTCGCCGGCATGAACGGGCACATGGAGGGCATAGCGTGGAAAGTACGCTAAACAACGCTAAGCGAGAACGCATGGCGAACGCTCGATGCGAACGGACGGGCGCTTAATCAGGCGGGCCGTTCGATTCCCATCCTACGCATTTCGCGATAAATGGTCGATCGGCCGATGCCGAGTTGCCGCGCTGCTTCGGTAGGCGAGATACGAGCTTCGACCAGCTTGATGGCCGCATCCACTTTGGACATGTCCAGCGGCTGACGGCCAGGCTGTTTGCCCTTAGCACGGGCGGCGGCAATACCATCTCTGGTTCGCTCAGAAATCAGCCGTCGCTCAAAATGGGCGATGGCCCCAAACACATGGAAGATGAGCTCGCCGGCAGCTGACGAAGTGTCGATCTTTTCTTCAAGGCTCAGGAGCGCGATGCCCTGACCGCGTAGCGTCTCAACCGTGGTGAGAAGTTCGGCAAGCGAGCGCCCAAGCCGATCGAGGCGGACCACCGCCAGCGTGTCACCCTTGCGGGCATAGGCGATTAGCTCAGCCAGACCGGGCCGTTCCATGCTCTTACCTGAAATGACATCGGTGAAGATTTTGATGGCGCCAGCCTTCTCCAGACGCATGGTCTGGCCCGCAACGTCCTGATCGCCGGTGCTGACGCGGGCATAGCCCAGAATATCACCCATGCCGCACGTCTCCCAAACGGTCGTTCTGTGGACGCTATGGAGGGCAGCCGCTGCGCCCCACCCATATCCGTCCACATACTATGTCTCTTTACTCCTCGCTGTCCATAGGCCCAGATGACCTTTTGTGGACAGGAAACGGCATGACGAAGCGCAAGCATCAACTCCTGACCGAGAGCGAACGCGATCAGATACTCGCCATCCCGACCGATCGCGACCATTTGGCCCGGCTCTATACCTTCGAGCCTTCCGATATCGAGATCATCGGCGCGCGACGGGAGCGACGGAACCAGTTGGGCGTGGCGCTGCAACTCGCGCTCCTGCGGCACCCGGGCATCACGCTTGCGCAGTTGATACAGGACAGGGGAGCAATACCCCATGATCTCGCCGCTTTCGTCGCGGAGCAACTTGGTCTGCACGTAACCGAGCTGGCCAACTATGCGGCGCGGGATCAGACAATGACGGATCATGCCCGTGAGCTGGCGGCGCGTTTGGGGCTTCGGGGGCCAACCCGCGCCGATATTCCCTTCATGGTCGAGGCGGCCGCGAGAACGGCATGGGCGACCGACAAGGGGATGACGATTGCGATGGGCGTGGTCACCGCCCTGCGCGAGGCCCGGATTTTGCTGCCGTCCATCTCCACCATCGAACGCGCCAGCAGCGCGGGACGTGCCCGCGCGCGCAAGCAGGCCGCCCACGCCCTGATCGCCGATCTCAGCGCCGAACAGGTCCAGGCCCTCGATCAGCTCTTCGACGCCGCCGGCGGCATGAGCCATCTCGCCTTGCTTAAGACCATCCCCGTCGCGGCCAAGCCCGATCACGTCCGCCAGATCCTCGACCGTCTGAGGCAGGTGCGGAAGATCGGCATTTCCCCCGACGTCGCGGGCCGCATCCACGCGGACCGATTTCGGCAATATGTCAGGGAAGGCCGTGCGTCGCCTGCCTATATGATCGAGCGCTATATTCCCTCCCGGCGATGCGCCACGCTCGTTGCCTTCCTGCTCGATCTTGAAGAACGGCTGACGGACAGCGCCCTGGAGATGGCGGACAAGCTGATCGGCGGCATCTTCACCCGCGCGAAGAACGCCCAGGCGCGCAGCTATGCCGCCACGTCGAAGAACGTGGCCCGGCTGATGCTGATCTTCCGCAGGACGATCGACGCGCTCACCGATGCAGTCGATACTGGCGAAGATCCTATGGAGGTCCTGGATGCCTCAGTAGGATGGCACACCCTCCTGAAGGCCAGACCGGAAGTGGCGACGATCGCGGAAACCGCCAATCTTGATCCGCTGAGGGTCGCGGCCGACCGCTATGCGACGTTGCGCAAGTTCGCCCCTGATCTGCTTGAAGCGCTACAGTTCAGGGCCGGAAAGGGCAGCGCGAAAACGATTGCCGCTATCGAGATGCTGCGCGACCTCAATAGGTCGGGCAAGCGCGATCTGCCTGCCGACGCTCCGATGCCCTTCCGCAAGGAATGGCAGAAAATCGTCATGGGCGATGACGGCAAGATCAATCGGCGGCTCTGGGAAATCGCGACTATCGCGCATCTGCGCAACAAGCTGCGCTCCGGTGATGTCTGGGTGGAACGATCGACGGGATACCGCCAGTTCGACAGCTACCTGCTAAGCGAACCGAAGGCCAAGCCGATCGTGTCGGCTCTTGGTCTGCCACCCACAGCCGGCGAATGGCTCGAACAGCGGGGCCGCGAACTGGACTGGCGGCTGAAGAAATTCGCCCGGAGCCTGAAGCGCGACGCTCTGGAGGGTGTGCGATACCGCGACGGCCGCCTCCAGATATCCCCCGTTCGCACGATCGCAACGCCCGACGCCGAAGCCCTGGCCGACCGGCTCGATGCGATGATGCCACGCATCCGTATCACCGAACTGCTACATGAGGTGGCGCAGGAAACTGGCTTTCTTTCGGCGTTCACCAACCTGCGCACCGGCGAGCTATGTCCCAATGAAAATGCGCTGCTCGCCACGATCCTCGCCGACGCCACCAATCTCGGCCTGTCGCGCATGGCCGCCGCGAGCCAGGGCGTCACGCGCGATCAACTCCTATGGACCCATGACGCCTATATCCGCGACGAGAGCTACCGCGCGGCGCTCGCCGTCCTCATCAACGCGCACCACCGCCTGCCATTCTCGCGGGTATGGGGCGACGGCACAACGTCCAGTTCCGATGGTCAGTTCTTCAGGGGCGCGAAGCGCGGCGCATCGGGCGGCGACATCAACGCGCGCTATGGCGTCGATCATGGCTTCAGCTTCTACACCCATGTTTCCGATCAGCGCGGGCCCTACCACGTCAATGTGATCTCGGCCGCCACGCATGAAGCGCCCTATGTCCTCGACGGCCTCATCAGCCATGGCACCGATCTCAGGATCGTCGAGCATTACACCGACACCGGCGGAGCGACCGATCATGTCTTCGCCCTGTGCGCGATGCTGGGATTTCGCTTCTGCCCGCGCCTGCGCGACTTTCCGGACAGGCGGCTTGCGCCGATCGCGCCGGTTTCGGCCTATCCGTCCATCGCCCCGTTGTTGGGCAAGCGTATCCGCACCGACATCATCAATGAACAATGGGACGACGTGCTGCGCCTCGTGGGGTCGATCAAGGCTGGCCACGTCGCGCCGTCGGTCATGCTGCGAAAGCTCGCCGCCTACGAACGGCAGAACCAGCTCGACGTCGCACTACAGGAGATCGGCAAGATCGAACGGACCCTGTTCATGCTGGACTGGCTTGAAAATCCCGATCTGCGCCGGCGATGCCATGCCGGCCTTAACAACAGCGAGCAGCGCCATGCCCTGACGCAAGCGATCTACACCTTCCGCCAGGGCCGCATCATCGACCGCAGCCATGAAGCTCAACAATATCGGGCATCAGGCCTCAACCTAGTCATCGCGGCGATCGTCTATTGGAACACGATCTACATGGCCGACGCCGCCCAGCATCTGCGATCGGCAGCGGCCCCGGTCCCCGATGATCTGCTTGTCCATACGTCGCCGGTTGGCTGGGAGCATATTGCCTTTTCCGGCGATTTCCTCTGGGATCGAGCCGCCGCTTCCGCTGGCCGCAAGGCCCTCAATCTTCCGCCGGACAGCCGCGCCGCCTAAGCGTTCCTCGGTTGTTCTCCCTTAGCGTTGTTTAGCGTACCTTCCACGCTATGCCCTCACATGGTCTTGAGCGCGCTCGACGGCGTTTCCGGCTACGCCTTCTATCCTGATCCCAAGCCGATCCTCGAATACCTAGAGGCCAACCGCCAGACGGTGATCGACCGTCTGGGCGAAGTGCGCGGCAGGCAGGTGTGGGGTGCGCAGGTCAACATAACCATTTTCCCCAACCTGCAACTGCTGCCCGGGCTCAACTGGTTCCGGGTCTATCATCCAAAGGGTCCCACCCAGATCGAACAGTGGACCTGGGCCATGGCCGAAAACGACATGCCCGAGGCGGTGAAAGCGCAGATTCTCGAAAACCAGTGCCTGACCTTCGGCTTGGCGGGCCTTTTCGACAACGACGATGGCGACAATCTGACCGCCTGCACCGAACAGTCGCGCGGCTGGCGCACGGCGCAGATGGATGTCTACACCAACATGGCGCTGGGCCGCTCGGGCAAGCGCGAGGGCTTCCCCGGCGATATCGCCTCCGGCTTGGTAAGCGAACACAACCAGCGCTATTTCTACCGCCGCTGGCAAGAGCACATGATGGCGGAAACCTGGGCCGAAGTGCCCACGTACAACATTAACTCGCTGACCGACGAGGAGGCCGAGCATGCTTGACCGACCGCTTGCCCCTCCCCCGGTGGAGGTGATCGTTGCAGTTACCCAGGCACTCCACCGCGAAGCCCGGCTGCTCGACAACGAAGATCTCGACGGCTGGCTGGCCATGCTTGGCAAAGACGTCAGCTATCGCCTGGAACTGAAGAGCCGAAGGTTCCGCGCTGACCGTTCGCCGCCTTTTCCACTTGGCCCAGGGGTAATCTTCAACGAGGATCTGGGTAGGCTGAAAATGCGGGTGGATCGCCTGAAATCCGGCTTCGTCTGGGCCGAAGATCCGCCCAACTACATCCGCCGCGCTGTCTCCAACGTCGAGGTGCTGGCCACCCGGGCCGATAACGAGGTGCGGGTCCATTCGGTGCTGGGGATGCACCGCAATCGGATCGATGGCACCACCCGCCTGCTCACCGCCGGACGCACTGACCTCTGGCGCAGCGAAGGCAGCGCTTGGCTGCTGGCCGCGCGCGAAATCGTGCTGGACCATTCCGTGCTGCCGGACAGCAACCTCAACGCCTTTTTCTGAACAAGCCTGACGGGAGAGAACAATCATGCGCTTCGAACGGATCGGTCGCGAACCGGATTATTCACGCTACATGGACCTCAAGGAAGGCTGGCTTGACCGCCGGATCTTTTCGGATGCGGACATCTACGAGGAGGAGCTGTACCGCATCTTCGCGCGGTCGTGGCTGTTCGTTGCCCACGAAAGCCAGATCCCAAACAGCGGGGACTTCCTGACGACCCACATGGGTGAAGACGCGGTGATCGTCGCGCGCCAGCCCGACGGTTCGATCCGGGTCATGCTCAATTCCTGCCCGCACCGCGGCAATAAGGTGTGCTTCGCCGATGCCGGGAACACCCGTCGGTTCGTCTGCAATTACCACGGCTGGGCGTTTGACACCGCCGGCGACCTCAAGGGCATGCACGAGGAATATTGCTACGACGCGGGCGATATCGACTTCAAGAACCATGGCCTCAAGAACGTCGCCAAGGTCGGCAACTACAAGGGCTTGGTGTTCGCCACCTTCAACAGCGATGCGCCGAGCCTGGAAGCCTGGCTAGGCGATTTCCGGTGGTATCTCGACATGATCCTCGACAACGAGGAAGGCGGCACCGAATTCATTGGCGGCTGCATCAAGTCGGTGATCAGCGCGAACTGGAAGTTCGGGGTCGAGAACTTCATCGGCGACGCTTATCACGCCGGCTGGACGCATGATTCGGGCACTCGGTCGATGAACAACGGCCAGCCGTTCCCGCCGATCGACATGGATAATTCCTATCACGCCAGCGTGAACGGCCACGGCTGGGAATTCGGCACCGAAGGCGTGGGCGACCTCTTCCTGCTCGGGCGCCCCAAGGTGATGGACTATTACAACAAGATCCGCCCGAAGATGGCAGAACGCCTGGGCGAGATGCGCTCGAAGATCTTCGGTTCGGTCGCCTCGGCATCGATCTTCCCCAACGTCTCGTTCCTGCCGGGCATTTCCACCTTCCGCCAGTGGCAACCCAAGGGGCCAATGCAGTTCGAATTGAAGACCTGGGTGATCGTCAACAAGAACATGCCCGACGACATCAAGGAGGAAGTGACCAAAGGCGTGATGCAGACCTTTGGCCCCGGTGGCACCTTCGAGATGGATGACGGCGAAAACTGGGAAAACTGCACCACCGTCAACCGCGGCGTCGTCACCCGGCACGAGCGCCTGCACTATCGCTGCGGGATCGGCCGCCAGATCGAACACGATACCCTGCCGGGCATCGTCTATCGCGGCCAGTACAACGACGCCAACCAGCGCGGCTTCTATCAGCGCTGGCTCGACATGATGACCCATGACGAATTCGGCAAGATGCCGGCACGGCCCGAACCGCAGCTGGGCAATGTGGGCGAAACCCGCGATCTTCCTGGCCTGTTCGCGCTCTGAGAGGAACTACAGCTATGACCGACACCGCAACCCTCGAGCGCACATGTGAAGGGACTACCGCATCGCTCGAACTGACCCACGCGCTGACCCAGACGCTGTATCGCGAAGCACGGCTGCTCGACGATGAACACTACAAGGCCTGGGCCAGCATGCTGGCGGAAGACCTGCATTACCACATGCCGGGGATCGAAACCCGCTATCGCCGCGACAAGACCGAGCAGGTGACCGACCTGACCCGGATGGCCTATTACAACGACAGCAAGCCCGAAATCCTCAAGCGGCTTTCTCGGCTCGAGACCGGAACGGCCTGGTCGGAGGATCCGGCGACGCGCTACACCCATATCATCACCAACGTCGAGGTGGAGCTTACCGAAAAGGCCGACGAGTTCCGAGTCTATTCGAACTTCTATGCTTATCGCAATCGCAACGAACGCGACGAGGATTCGCTAATCGGCAACCGTATCGATATCTGGCGTCAGGTCGGCAACAGCTTTCAACTGGTCAAACGCCGAGCGATCCTCAAGCACAATGTAATGTTGAGCAAGAACCTCAACATCTACGTTTAGTCTATCCACCTTTATAAATAGTAATGATAAAACACGAGGGAGAATGCCAAATGACAAACCGATTGATGTATTTCAGGAAAGCCGTCCTGCGCGCCAGCGCCTCGGCGATCGTAGTATCTACCGGGCTTGTGCCGATGACGGCGCATGCGCAGGATGCAGCAGCAAGCGAGCCTCAGGCCGAGGAGCAACGGGCCGGCGGTCTAGGTGAAATCATCGTGACTGCGCGCAAGCGGTCTGAGAACCTGCAGGAAACGCCGGTCGCGATCACCGCTATGAATGCCGAGATGCTCGAAGCGCGCGAAGTCAACAACGTCGCCCAGGTGGCCAAGTTCGCGCCCAACGTGAACATGTCGCCGGTTGCCAACATCTCCGGTTCCAGCGCCACGATCACCGCGTTCATCCGCGGCGTCGGTCAGACCGACTTCAACATTACCGTGGATACCGGCGTGGGCATCTATGTCGATGGCGTCTATGTCGCCCGCTCGGTCGGTGCGCTGCTCGACATGACCGACATCGCTGATGTGCAGATCCTGCGCGGGCCGCAGGGCACGTTGTTCGGCAAGAACACCATCGGCGGCGCGATCGTCGTCAATTCCGTCCAGCCGCAACACGAATTTGACCTGAAGCTCGAAGCGGCGACCGGCCGGTTCAACCGCGCCGATTTCAAGGGCATGATCAACGTGCCGCTGAGCGACAATCTCGCAATGCGCGCGGTTGCTTCCTATGAAACCCGCGACGGCTACCAGAAGCGTTTGTTCGACGGCGGCCGCCAGGGCAACAAGGACAGCTTCGGCGGACGCATTGCGTTCAAGTGGGAGCCGACCGATAAGCTGACCGTCAGCCTCAGCGGGGATATCAACATCCGCCGCGAAGAGCAGACGGCCATTTCGCTGCTCGAACTGCAGGACCAGAACGTGCCGCTGCGCTTCGTCGATATCCCGAACAGCGCGACGACACCCGGCGGCCCCAACCGCCAGATCGCTGCGCCCAGCTCGATGTATTTCTGGAACAAGATCCGCGTCACCGATGGCAGCTGTGGAGCACCTTGGGGCGGGTTTGGCGTTCCGGGTACCCTTGCGCCGACCGGCAACCCGGCCTGCGCCAGCACCCGCTGGATCACTGGCGACATCGACACCACCTGGGCTGGCGGCGTCAACCGGTCGGACTTCGATCTATGGGGCACGAACCTCACCCTCGATTACGATTTCGGCGATTTCAGCCTGAAGTCGATTTCGGCCTACCGCGACCAGAGTTCGCACATGGAATACGATTTCGACGGCACTCCGCATACGATCCTGCGGATCGCAAGCGATATCGATGTGTGGCAGGCCTCGCAGGAACTGCAGTTTACCGGAAGCCTGATGGATGGCCAGGTGAAGTTCGTTCTGGGCGGCTATTATCTCAAGGAAAAGGGCACTGACTACACCCCGATGGAATTCGGGTTTGCCCAGTTCTTTACTGGCGGCGACATCGACAACGACAGCTATGCCTCATACCTGCAGGCCACCTTCAAGGTGACCGACCGGTTCTCGATCACGCCGGGCATCCGCTACACTAACGAGACCAAGCGGTTCGACCCGTCTGTGCAGACGATCTTCAACGACCGCTCGCAACTCGATCCAGTGCTGGCATCGGTCTATCCGCAGGGCGCATTCGTCGCGTTCAGCCAGTGCCTCGTCGGACAGGCAAACCCGGCGGCCAACCTGTTCCCGTCAGGCCCGCTGGCCGGTTTCCCGCTACCGAACTGCACGCCTTCGGCGACCAACCCGGGCGGCAACCACACGATGCCGGCCATCGAGGTTTCGGCCAAGGCCAAGGAGTGGACCCCGGCGATCTCGGCGGACTACAAGATAACCGACAATTCGCTGATCTATGCGTCCTATTCGAAAGGCTTCAAGAACGGCGGGTTCAGCCAGCGCATCTTCCCAGCTGAAATCGCGACCCCCTCGTTCACGCCGGAATTCGTCGAATCCTACGAAATCGGCCTGAAGAACGAACTGTTCAACCGGCGCCTGCGCCTGAACATCGCGGCGTTCCTTTCCGATTACAGCGACATGCAGATCACTGTGAACGAAGGGATCGCTCCGAAGGTTCGCAACGCCGGTGCCGGCCGGATCAAGGGCTTCGAGATCGAAGGCGAAGCTGCCCCGATCGAACAGGTTCGCGTGAACTTCGGCGTGGGTTATCTCGATGCCTACTACACCAAGATCGATCCGAGCGCGGCGCCAGTCACGCTGGATTCGAAGTTCGCCTTCGTTCCCAAGTGGACAGCTTCGGCCGCGATCAACGCCGACGTCTATGAAGGCAGCATGGGCAAGCTGACCCTGCGCGGCGATTGGTCCTACCAGAGCGGCACCTTCAAGGATGCAGTCAACAGCCCGCAACTGTTCCAGCCCGCGTACAGCGTGTTCGGCACCAGTGCCTCGTTCACCGACAGGAGTGAGCACTTCACCCTGACTGCGGGCGTCACGAACCTGACCGACAAGCGCTATCTGCAGGGCGGCTATGTCGATCTCAACGTCGGCGGCGCCGCAACGGCCAGCTTCTCGCGTCCGCGCGAATGGTTCCTCAAGCTCGCCTACAAGTACTGATGAAGGCCCGAGGGCGGCGGACCGCCACCGCCCTCACCCTTGCCTCGACGGGCAAGGCCAGAACAGAATAACTAAGGAGAAATCCGATGGACGGACTGCGCTATTTTCTCATTCCGGTCATGACCTTGGCGGGCGTTATCGGATTCATGCTCGGCGGCAGCTACGTCTGGCTGGGCGCGGCGACCTTTCCGGTGTTGATGACGCTGGATATCCTGCTGCCGGCGGACCACAAGATGCGCGCGCAGGGCACGGCACTGCTTGGCGATTTCGCCATGTACCTCCAGCTCCCGTGCATGATCCTGCTGGTCTGGGCCTTTGCCCGATCGGTTGCGACCGCGATCAACCCGATCACCGGCGCCGACAATTCAAGCTGGCAACTGGCCGGATCGCTGCTCAGCCTGGGTTGGCTCTCGGCGGTGCCGACCCTGCCGGTGGCGCATGAGCTGATGCACCGCCGCCACTGGTTTCCTCGCTATGTCGCCAAGTGTCTGAGCGCGTTCTACGGCGACCCCAATCGCGATATTGCCCATATCGTCACCCACCACGTCCATCTCGACACGGCCAAGGATAGCGATACCCCTCGGCGCGGGCAGACCATCTACAGCTTCGTGTTCCAGGCGAGTTGGGGTTCCTACAAGGATACTTGGGAAAAGTCGGCCGAAATCCTCCGCAAGCTTGGCCATGCTTCGCTGGGATGGCGCAATCCGGTGTGGCTACTGCCGCTCTTATCGGGCAGTATCATCGTCTTTGTGGGCTTGACGGCAGGCCTTGGCGCGGCGCTGACCGCTGTCGGCGCGATGGTAATGGCCAAGATGTTCGTGGAGGGGTTCAACTACTTCCAGCACTATGGCCTGATCCGGGTCGAAGGGGCGCCGATCGAGCTCCATCACGCCTGGAACCACCTTGGCGCGATCGTCCGGCCGATCGGTGCGGAAATCACCAACCACATCAACCATCACCTTGACGGGCATATCCCCTTCTATGCGCTGAAGCCCGAACCGCAAGCGCCGCAGATGCCCTCACTGTTCCTGTGCTTCGCCGCCGGACTGATCCCGCCGGTCTGGTTCCGCTTCATCGCGCAACCGCGCCTCAAGGACTGGGACGAACGTTTCGCCACCCCCGGCGAACGCAAGCTGGCGGATCAGGCCAACGCACAGGCTGGCTGGCCGCGCTGGCTGGCCAGCACTTGAACGCCAGGCCAATCGTCCACCCTCATTCGGGCGACAATCTGCAACTGCAGATTCCGCCCGCCCATTTCGGAAAAACCCGACAATGTTTTCTTTCCTGCGCAAATCCAAGATGAACACCGTAACCGTGGAAGGATCGCCGACCACGCTTGACATACCGGCGGGCAAGACACTTCTTGAAGCGATGCTGGACGCGGGTCTGGCCATGCCGCACGATTGCAAGGTTGGCTCGTGCGGTACCTGCAAGTTCAAGCTCGTGTCTGGCAAGATCGGCGAATTGAGCCCGTCGGCCCTTGCACTTGAGGGCGACGAACTGCGCAGCGGCTTTCGCCTCGCCTGCCAGGCCATTCCGCGCTCGGATCTGACAATCGCGGTTGATGCGCCACTCTCGCAAGGGATCGCCATTGCTACATATCGCGGCACCATCGTCGCCGCACAACGGCTATGCGAGGATATAATCGGGCTGACCATCGAACTGGATCGGCCACTGGCCTTCACTCCCGGACAATACGCTGATCTGACCGCTCCCGGCATCGAAGGTGCACGCAGTTATTCATTCGCCTTCGCGACGGTTGGTGAACCCACCCAGCAACTGCATTTTCACATCCGGCACGTTCCGGGCGGCGCATTTACCGACTGGCTGTTCTGCACCGATCGCACCGGAATGGAGCTGAAGGTTACCGCCCCCTATGGGCAATTCGCCCTCAAGGACAGCACTGCCCCCATTCTTTGCATCGCCGGGGGTAGTGGTCTAGCGCCGATCATCTCGATTCTGGAGCAGGCGCTCGACCGGGGCGCAGACCGGGCGGTGCACCTGCTGTACGGTGCGCGCCGTAAGTCCAATCTCTATGCCCTCGACAAAATTGCGGCCCTTCGTCAACGCTGGATGGCCCCTTTCGAATTCGTCCCGGCCTTGTCGGATGAAGAGCCAGACAGCGACTGGGCAGGAGCGCGTGGGCTGATCACCGAGCAGATTGCGGGCGTTGCAGACCTGGCGGCGCACGAAGCCTATCTGTGTGGCCCACCGGCGATGATCGACTTTGCCGAAGCGCAATTGCTTGCCGCCGGCCTCTCACGTTCGGTCATTTCGGCCGACCGCTTTCTTGATCGCAGCAATCGCACGTAAAAAAAGACGGGCGCTCGACGAATCGAGCACCCGCCAAGGGTGGAGAGATCTAAGCCGCTTCAGCTTCCGGGGCGTTTGCCGATGCCGATTCCACCGTCGCTGAGCAAAACCGTTCCTGTCATGTAGGCCGAGTCCCGACGCGAGGCGAGCAAGGCATAGAGGCCGGAGTGATCATCCGGTTCGGCGATCCGCGCGAGCGGCGTCATCCCGGCAATCATCGCGTCGAGCCCTTCCATATCTTCCATGTGAACATCGGCTGTTCCGCCCGCATGGGTACCGCCCAGCGGCGTTCGGGTGCCGCCTGGCGCCACGCCGTTGACCCTGACGTCGGGGGTTAGTTCCCAGGCGAGCTGGCGGATCAGGCCCAGCACGGCGTGCTTCGACGCCACATAGGGCGTACCGCCACCGCCGGTGTAGAAGCTTGAAGTCGAGGCAGTAAAGATGATGCTGCCCTTGGTCTTACGCAACTCCGGAATTGCGGCACGGGCGCCAAGGAAGTAGCCCTTTACGTTGACGCCGAAGATCTCGTCCAGCGTTTCCGAGAGCTTTTCGGGTTCCATGTCCGCAAGCGGGGTCATGAAATCCCAGATCCCGACATTGCCGACGAACACGTCAAGCTTGCCGAATGCAGCCACGGTTGCGACGACTGCCTTTTCGTTGTCGACATAATTGCGGACATCGCCCTCAATCACGACTACTGCGTTGCCATGCCGCGTACGCACCAAGTCGGCCTGAGCGGCATCCCTGACCAGGACGCCAACCTTGGCACCTTCTTCGATAAAGCGCGCGACGACCGCCTCACCGATCCCTGTGGCGCCGCCGGTTAGCAGCGCCACTTGTCCTTCGAGCCTTGCAGTCACATCGTTCCTCCCGAAGATCGCGGGTTCTCGATCACTGATCGAACATCCCGACGCGGCCTTCCTGAAGGTTGACCACGACCGACTTTGTCTGGGTGTAGTGGTTCAGCACTTCATGGCTGAATTCACGCCCGAAGCCGCTCTGCTTGTAACCGCCCAGCGGCATGTTGGCCTTAAGGTTGTAGTAGCGGTTGATCCAGACCGTGCCGGTTTCAAGCTGACGCGCGATCCGGTGGGCGCGGGCAAGATCCTTGGTCCACACGCCGCCGGCCAGGCCGTAGGTGGTGGCATTGGCCTGCTGCATCATGTCGGCTTCGTCGTTCCAGCTGATTACAGTGGTCACCGGCCCGAAGATCTCCTCCTGCGCGATGCGCATTGTGTTCTTCACATTGGTGAACACCGTCGGCTTGATGAAGTTGCCACCCGCCAGATTTGCAGCATCGGCGCGGGTGCCGCCGGTCAAAACTTCGGCCCCTTCCTCGGTTGCGAGCTGCAGGTAGCTTTCTACCTTGTCGAACTGCATCTTCGACGCCTGGGCGCCAAGCTGGGTTGCCATATCGAGGGGATCGCCCTGGCGGATGCCTTCAAGCGCGGTTTTGAACTTGGCCAGGAACTCGTCCTGGATCGACTGGTGCAGGAACAGGCGCGAACCGGCCAGGCAGACCTCACCCTTGTTGAGCACAGTCGACATCGTAGCGCTTTCCACCGCCGCGTCGATATCGGCATCGCCGCACACGATGTGCGCCGACTTGCCGCCCAGCTCGAGCGTCTGCGGGATGATGTTTGCGGAGGCATACTGGATAATACGGCGGGCAGTGGCGATCGAACCGGTGAATGCTACCTTGGCGACATCGGGGCTGGTGACCAGCGCCTCGCCCACATCCGCACCATAGCCGGTGACGACGTTGATCACACCCGGCGGCAGCAGATCGGCCATTTCCACGAAGAATTCGATCACCGAAAGACAGACCGTCTCGGCCGGCTTCAGAACGACAGTGTTGCCCGATGCCAGCGCTGGTGCGATTTTGCACGCCATCATCAACATCGGTACGTTCCACGGGATGATCTGCGCGCAGACACCGAGCGGTTCGCGGTGAACGATGCCGATCGCATCGGGATAATCGAGCGTCTGGCCATGCAGGCCATAGGCCGCGCCAGCGAACAGCTCGAACTGACCGATAGTCTGGGTCATGTCGAAGAACATCGATTCGCGCATCGGCTTGCCGTTGTTCAACGTTTCGAGCGTCGCGTAGTGCGACTGGCGTGCCTTCAGCCGGCGCGCAATTTCGATCAGGATCTCCTGGCGCTCGCCGGGCAGGCTTTGCGACCACTTGGGAAAAGCAGCCTTGGCAGCGGCAATCGCACGCTCAATGTCCTTGGCATTGCCGGCCTGGATCTTGGTCAGCACCTTGCCGGTCGAGGGATTGAGTAGATCGATGGTCTTGCCGCTGTCCCCGGCAATCCACTCGCCGCCGATATAATGGCCGTACTCGGACTTAATGCCGTAGTCGTTTTCTGTACTTTTCAACTGCGTAGCCATGACAACTCTCCCTTGGTTTTCATAGAACTTCGATGACTAGGTCATCCATCGGATAGATCCGACAGGCCAGGGCGTATCCCTTTGCCTGGTCGGCGACAGAAACCTTGGCCGTGCTCATCTTGCCGGTCCGGTATTCGCCTTCAACAACTCGAACCAGGCAAAACCCGCAACCACCGCCACGGCAGCCCACTCCTATATCGCTGGAACCAAACTGCTCCATCGCGATCAGTACGCGTTCACCCTCGGGGCAAGCGAACTGCCCCCCTCCGAGGATCCGGATCTGGTAGGGCTCAAGCCTCATTCGACCAATCTTCTTCGACTCGGGGCTGCGCGGCAGCGGCCTTCGCCGCAAAGCTTACCCCCCCCACCGCGAAATGCGCTGGGTCCATCTCGCGAAGGATGACGCGAACTGACTCACGCGGCGCCCCGATCGCACCGATGGCAGCATCGGTCAGCGCCCGGATCAGCCGCTCTTTGGCTTCCGGCGGGCGCCCTTCGAGCAGGTTGACCTCGATGATCGGCATATCAGGCCTCCACCTGGAACATGACCGCGCCAAGGTTCTGCACGGTCGTCCGCACGGTCTGGCCGGGAGCCAGGTTGGGCGCGGCGGTGATGCCGCCAGCCATGACGATGTCACCGGCGTTGATCTGTTCGCCCGCTTCGGCAACCAGCCGGGCCGCAGCAACCAGCGAACGGATGGGGTGGCCAAGGATCGCCGCGGTCGACCCGACCTGTACCACTTCGCCATCGATTTCGAGGATCACGCCCAGATTCGAAAAATCGATCCGGGGATCGTGCCAGGATCCGATCACCAGCCCCGACGAGGAAGTGTTGTCGGCGATCACGTCCTCGAGCGCGAACTTGAAGTTCTCGTAACGGCTGTCGATGATCTCCATCGCCGGGGCGATCGCTTCGACTGCTGCCAGCGCAGCGGCGGCAGTCACCTTACCGACCAGCGGGGCCTTCATCAGAAAGGCGACTTCCGGTTCGACCCGGGGGTGGACGTAGCGCGCGCGCGAAAGGGCGGATCCTTCCTCGACCAGCATCGCATCGGTCAGCCTGCCCCAGGCCACTTCGTCGACGCCGACCTGCAACATCTTGGCCCGGCTGGTCAGCCCCATCTTGACGCCGATGCGCCGTTCGCCACGCGACAGGCGCCGATCGACCGAGAGCTTCTGCACCTGATAGGCCTCTTCCACCGTGAAAGCGGTGTCCACAGGGGTGATTTGCGGGGTAGCTGTTGCTTCACGCTGTGCAGAGTCGAGCATTTCCGCGTATTTCGCCAGCCTGTCCATCTCAGTTGGCCTTAGCTTTGATCAGATCAAGCGCAACGTCGATGATCATGTCTTCCTGGCCTCCGACCATCCGGCGGTTGCCCAATTCGACGAGGATCTCGCGGGTATCGATTCCGTACTGTTCCGCTGCCTTTTCCGCATGGCGCAGGAAGCTTGAATAGACGCCTGCATAGCCCAGGCTGAGCGTCTCGCGATCGACCCTCACCGGACGGTCCTGAAGCGGGCGTATGATGTCGTCCGCCGCGTCCATCAGCGCCATCACGTCGCAGCCGTGCTTCCAGCCCTTGCGGTTGGCGGCGGCGATGAACACCTCGAGCGGTGCGTTACCGGCTCCCGCACCCATCCCGGCAAGGCTCGCGTCGATCCGCACCGCGCCCGTCTGCGCGGCGACGATCGAATTGGCCACGCCCAAGGACAGATTGTGGTGCGCATGGATGCCGCGTTGGGTTTCAGGCTTGAGCACCCGGTCATAGGCTTGGAGACGTGCGATCACGCCATCCATGTCGAGCGCCCCGCCGCTGTCGGTGACATAGACGCAATGCGCGCCATAGCTTTCCATCAGCAGCGCCTGCTGCGCGAGCGCTTCGGACTCGATCATGTGGCTCATCATCAGAAAGCCCGATACGTCCATGCCCAGATCGCGCGCGATGCCGATGTGCTGCTTGCCGACGTCGGCCTCGGTGCAGTGGGTCGCGACGCGCACGGAGCGCACCCCCATGGCATAGGCGCGCTTGAGTTCTTCGGCGGTGCCGATGCCGGGCACCAGAAGCGTTGTCAGCACCGCGTTCTGGATGACATCAGCGGCAGCCTCGATCCAGTCCCAGTCGGTATGGGCGCCAAACCCATAGTTGAAGGTCGAACCGTTCAGGCCATCGCCGTGCGAGACCTCGATCGCATCCACCCCTGCCTCGTCAAGCGCCTTGGCGATCGTGCGCACGCTGTCGGTGCCATACATATGCAGGATGGCGTGCATCCCGTCGCGCAAGGTCACGTCCTGGATGTAGAGCCGATCAGATGTTGGATCAAAGGTCATGCTGCGATCTTTTCCATATGAGTCTTGGCCAAGCTCTCGCCTGCCGCCTTGGCGGCAGCGGTCATGATGTCGAGATTACCGGAATAGTTGGGCAGATAATCGCCCGCGCCCTCGACCTCGAGGAACACGCTGGTCTTGAGGCCTTCGAATTCACCGTAGCCGGGGATCTTGAGCGGCCGGTTCGAACCGAAGCGTTCGAACTGCACGTCCTGCTTGAGCCGGTAGCCCGGCACGTATGACTGCACCCTGGCAATCATCGCCAGGACCGAATCGCGCACCTTTTCCTCATCGACCATTTCCGACAGCGTGAAGATCGTATCGCGCATGATCATCGGCGGTTCGGCGGGATTGAGAATGATCACAGCCCGGCCCTTGGCCGCACCGCCGACAGTCTCAATCGCCCGCGCGGTGGTGCGGGTGAACTCATCAATGTTGGCACGGGTGCCGGGACCGGCGGAGCGCGACGAAACCGACGCGACGATTTCCGCATAGTGCACCTTGGCCACCTGCGAGACCGCCGCGACGATCGGAATCGTAGCCTGGCCGCCGCAGGTCACCATGTTGATGTTGCGAACGGTCGCATCGACCGCGGGGTTGACAGGCGGGATGGTCGCCGGACCGATCGCTGCCGGTGTCAGGTCGACCATCAGCTTGCCGTCGCGGGCGAGTATCTCGTCATGCGCCTTGTGCGCATAGGCCGAAGTCGCATCGAAGGCGATGCCGATATCGGCATATTGCGGCATCCGACACAGGCCCTCGATCCCCTCGTGAGTGGTGGCCACGCCCCTTTCGCGGGCCATCGCCAGGCCTTCCGAGGCCGGATCGATCCCGACTACCGCTGCCAGCTCCAGAGTGTCCGAGCCCTTGAGCAGTTTGATCATCAGATCAGTGCCGATATTGCCGGAACCGATAATTGCGCACTTCATCCTGGCCATTTGACCAACCTCCACTTCCAATTCAGTCAGCAGCAAACGTAGCTCGGACAGTGCCAAGCCCATTGATCCGCGCTTCAACGACATCTCCGCGAGAAACCCCGGCCATCGGGCCGAGCGCGCCCGAAAGGATCACGTCGCCTTCCAGCAGGGGCCGCCCGGCATTCGCCATGACCCGCGCCAGCCACAGGGAAGAGGTGATTGGGCTACCAAGACAGGCGATCCCGGCGCCGACCGAAATCGGTTCGCCTTTTACCTCCATAACCATGCCGCACGTGCGCAAATCCAGCCTATCTAGCTTGCGCGGCACCGCGCCGAGCACGAACAGTCCGCTCGACGCGTTGTCGGCGATCGTGTCCCAGATCTTGATGTCCCAGTTGGCGACGCGGCTGTCGACGATCTCGATTGCCGGAACGACATATTCGACCGCGCGGATCATCTCGGCGGTGGTCATGTCGGGGTGGGGCAAATCCCGCCCAACGACGATCGCAATCTCGGCCTCGACCTTGGGCTGGATGACCTGATCAAGCGACACCGGGATACCTTCCGGCACGTCCATGTCTGCGAACAGCATCCCGTAATCGGGCTGGTCCACCCCCAACTGGCGCTGGACTGCAAGCGACGTCAGGCCGATCTTGCGCCCTACGAGCCGCCGCCCGCTAGCCAGGTAGTGCCGGGTGTTGGATTCCTGCACAGCATAGGCGGCCTCAACGCCACCGGCGGCAATCAGGTCTCGGATCGGACTGACCGGTGTGCCGCTTTCGGCGGCGCCGCGCAGCGCCAGAGCCGCTTGTTCGATGGTTTTAGGGTCGATAGTCATCGTCTTAAAGCTTTACGCAGATGTTGGTGATCTCGGTGTAGAATTCGAGGCTGTGCACCCCGCCTTCCCGGCCTATGCCGGAATGGCCGGACCCGCCGAAAGCCGTGCGCAGATCGCGCAGGAACCAGGAATTGACCCAGCACACCCCCACCTCCATCGCCGCCGCCACGCGGTGTCCGCGGGACAGGTTTTCGGTCCAGACTGAGGCGCACAGGCCGTATACCGTATCGTTTGCCAGCGCGATCACCTCGTCCTCGCTGTCGAACGGTAAGATGCCGCAGCACGGCCCGAAGATTTCCTCGCGCATCACGGTGTCGCCGTGGGCGACGTCGATCCACAACGTCGGTTCCACGAAGAAGCCGCCGGCTTCCGCGCCCGAGATTTCAGGAACGCCGCCGCCGGTGACCACGGTGGCCCCGTCCTCGACCGCACGGCGATAGTAGCCCAGCACTTTCTCGCGGTGCTCGGCGCTGATCAGAGGGCCGAGATAGGCGCGATCACCGGTCACGCCCGGCTTGAAGTCCTGCGCCGCCGCCGCCATCCGCGCCACGAAGGCATCGAAGATCGGCCGTTCGACATAGACCCGCTCGGTTCCGAGGCAGACCTGCCCGGTGTTCAGGAAGACCGAGCGCGACAGACCCTCGACCGCTTTGTCGAGGTCGGCATCGGCGAACACGATCGCCGGGTTCTTGCCACCGAGTTCGAACGAGATGTCGCGAACGCCGGTCGCGGCCTTCTGCATGATGGCCTGTCCGGTGCCGGTTTCGCCGGTGAAGGTGATGGCATCGACATCGGGGTTGGACGTGAGGAATTCGCCGGCCGAACCCGGACCGAATCCATGGACGACGTTGTAGACACCCTTGGGCATGCCCACCGCGTTCATCACTTCGCCCAGTAGGGCAGCGGTACGAGGCGTTTCCTCGGACGGCTTGACCACCACGGTATTGCCGCAGGCAAGCGCCGGGCCAACCTTCCAGGTCATCAGCAGCAGCGGGAAGTTCCACGGGCAGACGACGGCGACCACACCCTTGGGCTTGCGCACGGTATAGTTGAACGCCTGGCCGCCATCGGGGGTTGGCGTGTTGAAGCTTTCGCCCGGCATCGTCGAGACGACATCGGCGAACATGCGGAAGTTAGCGGCTCCGCGCGGAATATCGATATGCGACGCAACATGACGCGGCTTGCCGGTGTCGGCCACTTCGGCAGCCAGGAAATCATCCGCTCGGCGTTCGATCTCGGTCGCCACGGCGGTGATCAGCTTGACCCGTTCGGCCGTGGTCATCTTGCCCCACGGCCCGGTAAGCGCGGCCTTGGCCGCAGCCACGGCGTCGGCGACGTCTGCCTGGCTTGCTTCGTGCACAACCCCGATCTCGGCCCCGGTGGCCGGATTGACGTTGGAAAACGACTTGCCCTCGCTGCCTTCGCGATAGGACCCGTCGATGAAGTTCAGGATAGTATCCGTGATTGGAGAGGAGGAGACGGAAGTCATTGGTGCATATTACCTACGTTTTGCCAGAACCCATGGGGCGTCAGAATTGCCTTGCGCCGATCGCAGCGAGGCCGGCGTTGGCGTACTCGACGTCCATCGCTTCGCTCCCGCCGGAAATACCAATCGCACCGACGAATTCACCGGCAATTTCGATCGGTAGGCCGCCGCCGAACATCGCTATTCCCGGCTGCGCGACGATCCCGTCGCGCAAGGCCGGATTGCCCGAAACCATCGCATAGAGATCCGGCGTCGGGACGCGGAAGCTGGCGGCGCTGTAAGCCTTGTCCTGCGCGATCTTTGCAGACGGCGAAGGGGAGCCGCTGGCGCGCACGAACGCGACCAGGTCTCCCCCCGCGCCGACCACCGCGGCAACGACCGGACAGCCCGCCGCCGCACCCATGGCAACGGCGGCAGCCGCTGCCTTGAGCGCCAATTCGTGGCCTACTGTCCGGACCGAAACCACCCCGTCCATGATCAGGTGTTCACCGTCATGAAGCGGTCGTTGAGCGCCTTTTCGTAGTAGAAGATGGCCTTGCCGGCGTTCTCTGCCTGCCACAGGCGCTGCGGATTGTCCGGATAATAAATGTAACCGCCGCTGAAGGTTTCGTTGCGGTTGCCCGAGGGATCGAAGAAGTAGATCGTCTGCCCGCGGGTGATCCCATGACGGGTCGGCCCGATATCCAGCGAAATATCGTAGCGGCTGATGATGTCGGCGGCATGGCCAACATCGTGCCAGGATTCCAGGTTGAACGAGGTATGGTGGATCTTACCGTCTTCGGGATAGCCTAAGAAGGCGACATCGTGTGCTTTGTTGCTGCAGCTAAGAAAGATGCCGAGCCGGGCGCCGCTGGTTTCATCGACCAGTTCCTCGGCGACTGAGAAATCAAGCGCATCGACAAAAATCTTGGCCGAACTGGCTATATCCACGCCGTTGAGCGCACAGTGATCAAAGCGGGTGGCACGCATGCCACGTGGCTCCACGACCCAGACATCGGGGTTCTTGACGGCCGGACCGGTGGCCGACAGCGCCATCTCGGCGTAAAGTTCGAAGACGTGCTGTGTCGGCGTGTTAAACCGAATCTTGCGGCCTACACCGGGATCTTCCCCCGCCGGGATCACGTCGACATGGACACCGATATCGAGCAAGCGCTCGGTAAAATGGTCCAAGTCCGCGTCCTTGGCGACCTTGAAGCCCATCACATCCATGCCCGCCTGATCGGCCTCGCGAAGGATGATACTGTGACGATCGAATTCGTCGAACGCCTGGAAAAAGGCCCGATCCCCCTCGCGATTGACGAAGTTTAGACCAATCCGGTCGCGGTAGTGGATAATGGCCTCGTCCAAGTCCAGAACCCTGAGCTGGACATAGCCAGGACGAATTACACCAGTCAAAGCCATGAAGAATCTCCTCTCCGATCAGGCCTTGAGGCCATGCTTAAAGAACTCGGCAACCATCCGGTTGAAACTTGCCATCCGCTCGATCTGCACCCAGTGTCCGCATTCGGCGAACAGGTGCAGATCGGCCCGCTGCATCAGCGTGGCCAAGCGTACGGTAGAATCGAGCGGGATCACCTGATCGGCAATCCCGTGCAGGATCAAGGTCTCGTGCGCGATTGCGGCGATGTCCTCCTCGCGGCTGGCGAGCATCGCCACGTTGGCCTGGCGGTCGGCGCCGCCGAACGTTGCATGATAGGGTTCATGTGCTTCGGGCCGGGCGCTGGCGACATAGCGCGACTGGATCAGATCCTCCGTCAGGCGGCTGTGATCCCAGGCAAGGTACTTGAGCGATTCGCGCATGGCCTCAACTGACGGCACGTAGCCCCAAACCTTGTCGAGCGCAGGAGTAATCGGAAAGTTGAGCCCTGCAGGCCCCATCAGAACGGCGCGTTCCACCCGATCGGGGTGGGCAATCATGAATGCCAGCGTGATCCCGCCACCGAACGAGTTGCCGACCATCGAAATCTTGTCGATGCCCAATCCGTCGAGAAAACTGGCGAGCTGATCGACCCAGACCTGCTTGTCTTCGATCCGGCCCTTGCTGTCCGAATAGCCGAAACCGAACATGTCGGGCGCGATGACCCGGAAATCCTGAGCAAGAACCGGAATGTTCAGGCGCCAGTTGGCCCATGCAGTCACGCCAGGCCCGGAACCATGAACCAACAGGACCGGATCGCCCTCGCCGACGTCATGATAATTGGTCGAGCTTCCGCCGATGACGAACGAATTGGCGATTTCCGGTCGGCTCGTGTCCAATGTCGCGCTTGCCATGATAGCCAACCAGTCCTTTCCCGCTTCGTTGATTTTGTATCCACATGGTGTCGGGACCGAGTCGGCGAACTGACACCTTACAGTAGCTTTCATTGCACTATTTCAAACGCATTGGCAAATAAAGAATGCGGCGAGGCGGCAGAAATCGCCGCCTCGCGCATGCCCGATCAGACGAGCCCTTCGGCCTTGAGTGCTGCGCCAACCGACGGGCGCTGCGCGATCCGGCCGCAATAAGCACCAAGGTTGGGATAGGCGCTCATGTCGATCCCGACATGGGCCGGCCAGCCCAGCATCACGAACAGATAGATGTCGGCGACGCTGAATTCAGAACCGGCATAGTGTTCCTTGTCCAAAAGTTCCTTGTCCAGCGCACCCAGATGATTCTTGACGGCGGTCGAGGCCGCGAGCTTTGCTTCGTCGCTGCTGCCGGGTGTGAAAAGCGGTACGAACGCCTTGTGGAATTCCGACCCCAGAAAACTCAGTCGGCTGATCAGGCGGTAACGCTCCAACGTGCCATCACGAGGCGCCAGGGCCGCGTCTGGCTTCTGATCGGCGATGTAGAGCAGGATCGCAGGATTTTCAGTCAGGGTTTCGCCACTGTCGAGGGTCAGCGCAGGAACTTTGCCTGACGGATTGACCGTCAGGAAATCGTCTCCGGTCTCTACCTTGCGGGTCGCCAGATCGACCTTCACCGCATCGAACGCCGCACCGGTTTCGCGCAGGGCAATATGCGGTGCGAGCGAGCAGGCACCAGGGCTAATGAACAGCTTCATGGATAGTCTCCTTTTGGGCAAACCAGGAAATGCGGGATCGGCTCAGATCGGGGTCGCCAACAGGGTGGCGATTCGCAGCGTGTCGTAGATGCAGGTCCGGCTCTTCAGACGAACGGTTCCACCGCTAAGATCGAACCAGTCGACATATTTGCCGGCATTGTAGATACGCGTTTCACCATCGTTACGGGTCTGGAAGACGACATAGCTGGCTTCAGCAGAAACCTGGTTGCCTTCCGCGCCGGTGATCACCGCACGCCCGATCAGGTGCCGGTTGAAATGTTCGGGGAAGACGTTTGCCTTGCGCAGCGCGACAACCCGATCCGCCAGCATCCCTTTGCTGTCGCAATACATCACAGCTGCGGGCAAGCCGTTATCGACATTCTCGCGCGCGATCACCTGGTACAGGCAATCGTCAACGAACAGCGTAGGCCATTGCTCGAGCCGGTCATCATCAAGGCAAAGCCCGTAAGCCGCGTTGAAATCGTCGATCGCACTTTGCGCGACTTGCGCTACTTCGGCTGCAACGCTCATGCCCGGCCCTCCGCTGCGAGATCGGCCAAGGCATTGCCCATCAGCCCGAGATAGCCCTTCCAGAACCCGCGCACGGAATTTTCATCCATACCCATCGGGGCGTATGACGGTCGGACATCGTCCCCGCCCATCTCGACAAAGCTGCGCTTGCCTTCGGCACCGATCGTGCCCTGCTGGCACAGTTCGACCGCTTCGCCGTCTTCCATCGAAATCAACCCAGACGGTCCAACCAGGTTGAGGTTGCGAAGGCGGTGGCGAGTCGTTTCATCATCATCGTCGGCATAGCCGAAATAGGTCCAGACCAGCTCGGTCTTGTCGGTCCCGTGGGGCACGATCTGCCTGGTGGCGAGGGTGTTCTGGATCTGCTGGACAACGACAGACGGGAAGATCGACTGGATGTGCAGTCCGACATCATCAGCGATCTCCGGGCGGAATGCCAGCAGGCGCTCGTCCTGCAACTTGGCCTCACCCTGCATCTCGCGGTTGGCCTCGTCACCGAACGAGCCGTAGTCGACATCGCCCTTGGGCTTAGACACGGTAAAGACGGTGTGGTAGCCCTCGTCCGAAACCAGACCCGCGCTTTCCTGGCTCTGGCGGTAGATGCCGAAAGTGGGATAGAACAGGTGCAACAGACCGCCGTGGTAGCTGTCACGACTGTTTTCCGAATAGAGCTTCCAGTTGCCGGCCATGAACTGTCGCGCATAGCCCAGAACCTTGACCGGGCGCTGGAAGACGCGCTGAATGTATTTGCGCATCACTGGACCCAGAAAGTCGTCGAGCGGGGCGATGGTCGGGTTGAAGGTGCCGAACACGAGGCCGCCGAATGTCTCGACCCGCAACCGCTCCAGCGAATGCTCGGCCATATTGAATTCCTTCGAATAGCCGCCCACGCCTTTCAGCCCCCGCCGGAACGGCACGCCGACAAGCGCACCGGTCGCGTCGTAGGCCCACTGGTGATAGACGCAGACGAACGCCCCGTCGGCCTGGTTGCCACGCAGCGAGCGGCACACGGTTGCGCCCTTGTGGGCGCAGCGATTTACCCAGGCATGGATGGTGCCATCGGTTGCCCGCGTCACCACCACCGGAGTATTGCCGACATGGGTCGAACGGAAATCGCCGCTGTTGGCCAGCTCGGCTTCGAGGCCGAGGTAGCACCAGGTCTGTCCGCGAAAGATGTTTTCCTGTTCGGCAGTGAAGATCGCTTGGCTGTGATAGACTGCGTAATCGACCGCAGTCGGCTCCGACCCCGCGGCGACGGGCATGGTTTCGGCGTTCATGGTCTTCTCCCTAAGCTTGTTCGAAACCGCGGCCCGAAGCGAGTCGTCCGCAAGTGCGCATCGCGCTCAGCATCATCGCGGCATCGGCCTTGCCGGTACCGACGATGTCGTAGGCGGTGCCATGGGCCACCGACATGTGCAGGTACGGCGGCCCCATGATGATCACGCTATTGCCCGAAAAGCCCCAGGTCTTGACCGCGATGTGGCCCTGATCGTGGAACATCGCCAGGACCATGTCGTAGCGACCCTCGATGCAGTGGCGGAAGACCGAGTCAGGCGCGATAGGCCCTTCGACATCGATGCCCCTTGCCCGCGCGGCTTCAATCCCAGGCGCAATTTCAAGGCGATCCTCGTCGCCCATGGCATGTGGGTTGAGACCGGCAACCGCGATCCGCGGTTGGGCGATGCCCCACGATTGCATGGCCTCGTGCAGTTGCCCCACCGCCGTGGCGACGAGATCGGCTGAAATGACGTCGATCACTTGCCGCAGCGACATGTGGTCGGTGAGATGCGCAACCCTGAGCGGCCCGGTCAGCAGCACCAGATAGCTTTCGCCCGGGGTCGGGCTGATGACCCTGTCGAGCTTCTTGGCAAGTTTAAGCGAACCAGTGCTGATCGGCCCCATGATCGTGGCGGCGAAAGAACCGTCGCGGGCCAACGCGTCGAGCTCATCCAGCCATTGCGCGGTGGCGTGCCCGGCGGCCTCGGTGTCCTCGCCCAGGGGCAGAACGCCATCGGGCAGCGCGCCGGTATCGATGACGTCGATGATCGCGGGATCGTCGCTGGGTTTTTCGAAGCCGCGCATCACCCGCAGCCGTGCCTTGGTGCCAGTGAAATCGAGCGCCCGCTCTACCGCCGCAGCAGACCCGACCAGCACGGGGATCGAATCCGTGTGTACGGCACCGTCGGCCAGCGCCCTGACAGCCACTTCGGGTCCGATCCCGGCGGGATCACCGATCATCGTCCCCACGACGGGGCGCACCCGCTCAGAGGCTGTAGACATCGGCTACTTCTTGGAACAGATCGGTGACGACAACCGTCTTCTTGCGGCGGATCACGAACGAATCATCCCGAGGTTCGAGATCATAGAAGGCCCACCCGCTGAGAGTGGCGACTTTGCCTTCCAGCACCGAAACCGTGGTCCAAGACGTCCGCGCATGCACCTGGTCATCGCTCTCCTCAGCAGACAGCAGGGAGAACTGGTGAACCGTGCGTGGCTGCGGCGTGCTCGCCGCCGAGCGCCGGGTCCTGATCCGGAACACCCGATCCTCAAGCCCGCCCCGGTTGGGATAGTAGATCAGCGAGACTTCGTTCTGCGGATCCGCAGTCGGCCGTTCGTGATCGTCCCAGGCTGGAACCCAGTATTCCGCCTCTTCGTGATAGAGCGCCAGCCAGGCATCCCAGTCCTTGTCGTCAAGCGCCATGGCTTCCTGACCGATGAAGCGGGAAACCGCCAGCCAGCGCGAATGGAATGCGGTCATCGTGCCTTCTCCAGTGAACGCTCAAGGAAGGCGGCAAGCTCGCTGCACTCGCTGTCGATGGCCTTTTCCATGAGCGTGAGCCATTCGTCATGGATCGCCACATAGAGGCCTTCGTCGGCAACCGCCGGGCTGCTCAGCACCACATTGAAATCGAGCGGCTCGCCGAACTTGCCCGGGCCGGTGTCCCAGCGCGTCGAACCGCGCGACATCTCGTTGTAGCGGCCTTCGCCGGCGCCATACCCGGTCTGGCAGTTGTTGAATTCGGTCAGGTCGTCCGGGGTCGCCATGCCGGTCGAATTGAAGAAATCCTCATACTGACGCAGCCGCAGGGCCCGCGCCTCGGGGCTTTCGCCGACCGGGGCGATGCACACCGTGCTGACTTCGGTCTCATCCAGGGCCAGCGGCTGGATGATGCGGATCTGCGTGCTGGTCTGGTCCATCAGGAAGACGTTGGGAAACAGCTGCAGGTTACGGATGCGCTTGTTCATCCACTTGGCCTTTTCGGCGCCGTAGGACTCTTCGAGCCAGTCGATGATCTCGAAATTGGGGCGATCCATGAAGTTGGCATAGTCGGCCCACAACACCGTGTGTCCGTTGTGGAACGAGAACGACCCGCCATCGCGCGCGGTGAAGCCATTGAAGCTAATCGCCTTGGTTTCGTTCTTCGAAATGCCTTCGACGCGGCGCTGAACCGTCATGAAGTAGTTGGCATGCGTGGTCATGACGTGATAGCCGTCGAGCCCGTTCTCGACCTGCATCTTCCAGTTGCCGTGATAGCGGTAGCGGTTGGTTCCGGGCAAAACTTCCATTGCGCCGGACTTCGACTGGTCCACCAGGATATCGATGAAATCCCGCGCGCCGGCGAGGTGATCGACCAGCGGGACGACATCGGCGGAGAGGCTGGCAAAAATGAAGCCGCGGTAGCTTTCCACCCGGGCGACCGGTTGAAGCCCGAAATCGGCGCGATTGAATGCCTCCGGATAGCCCCCGATGCTCTCATCGGTGACGTCCAGCAGGTCGCCCCCGGACGAGAACGTCCAACCATGAAACGGGCACATGTGGTTGCGCTTGTTGCCGGCCCGCTCGCGGCACAGGCGCGCGCCACGGTGCGAACAGGCATTCACGAAGGCGCCGACATCGCCGGACTTGTCCCGGGTTACAAGGATGGGGACGCGGCCGATTTTCGTGGTGATGAAATCGTTCGGCTTGGAAACCTGGCTCTCGTGCGCGAGGTAGACCCAGTTCCGTTCGAAGATGTACTTCATCTCGAGCTCAAACAGCGCAGCTTCGGTGAAAGCGGCGCGGTCCAGCTGGAAGATCCCGCGCTCGTGATCCTTCTTGAGCCAAGCGCGCATGCGCCCTTTCAAGCCCTGCAAGTCGGCAATCCTGCCGCCGATTTTATCATTGAGTTCCATCGATCCTCTCCCGTTCTGTGCGTCGGGCACCCAATACCATCCGCGAATCAACCGCAGATGGCACACGGTGATTACCTCATCCCATCATTTCGTGCAACGTATTGCACAATGAAAAACGTTCTGGTAGGTAGTGGGTCAGAAATGGCTGAAACCGGCGGCTCGAATCGAAGCAAGGTTGCCAGCAAATCGCAAAATGGCCCTGTTTTGGGGTGAATTGGGAGAGTTTGAACTATGTCGGTCGTCACCGAACTCGGCTATCTTGGTCTTTCCGTTTCCGATCTCGCTGCCTGGCGCGCTTACGCCGCCGAAGTCGCCGGCATGGAAGTCGTCGATGAAGGCGAAGGGGATCGGCTCTATCTGCGGATGGACCTTTGGCATCACCGCATCGTTCTGCACGCTGATGGCAGCGATGACCTGGCCTACATGGGCTGGCGCGTGGCCGGGCCGCAGGAATTCGCCGCGATGCAGGAAAAGCTGAGCGCGGCGGGAATCCCCTTCACCGTGGGCACCGAAGCCGAAGCGCGCGAGCGCCGCGTTCTCGGGCTACTCAAGCTGGCCGATCCGGGCGGCAATCCGACCGAGATCTTCTTCGGCCCCCAGGTCGATACGCACAAGCCGTTTCATCCTGGCCGTCCGATGTTCGGCAAGTTCCTGACCGGATCGCAAGGCGTTGGGCACTGCATTCTGCGCCAGGACGATGTCGAGGCGGCGGCTCGTTTCTATGAACTGCTGGGTCTGCGCGGTTCAGTCGAATACCACCTTCATCTGCCGAACGGCATGGTTGCCCAGCCCTACTTCATGCACTGCAACGAACGACAGCATTCTGTTGCTTTCGGTCTTGGGCCGATGGAAAAGCGCATCAATCACCTGATGTTCGAATACACCGAACTCGATGATCTCGGCATGGCCCATGACGTTGTGCGTGCGAAGAAGATTGACGTCGCGCTCCAGTTGGGCAAGCACGCCAACGACCAGGCCCTGACGTTTTACTGCGCTAACCCGTCGGGTTGGCTGTGGGAATTTGGCTGGGGTGCGCGCCAGGCGCCGAGCCAGCAGGAATACTACACCCGTGACATCTTCGGTCATGGCAACGAGGCTGCTGGTTACGGAATGGACGTTCCGCTGCTGTGACAATCTTCGTGTAAATCAATTCTTGACAGGAAAACAACCCCATCATGTCGAACCAATTGCGCCTTTGTGAAGTTGCCGGCGTAAAAGACGGCGAGCCGGTCGCGGCGTTCGCCGAAGGAATGCCCGCCCTCGCAGTATATAATGTTGATGGCGAGATTTTCGTTACCGACAATCTTTGCACTCACGGCAATGCCATGCTGACCGACGGATATCAGGATGGCGACATCATCGAGTGTCCGTTCCATGGCGGCTCGTTCGACATCAAGACCGGCGCAGCCAAGGCCTTTCCCTGCCAAGTGGCGATCGCGTCCTATCCGGTCGAAATCGAGGATGGTTGGGTCTGCATCACGAAGCCCGAAGGAGCAGCCTGATGGGCCTTCCCACCCTTGAGCAGATGCAGTTTCAGCATGCCGCTGCGCAACTTAATGCGCTTCATGCGGAACTGATCGATGACGACCGGTTGGAAGAATGGCCTAACCTGTTTGAAGAAAAGTGCCAGTACAGTGTGATCTCAGCGGAGAACCACAATCGTTCGCTGAACCTGGCTGCGGTGTTCTGCGACAGCCGCGGCATGCTGGTCGATCGCATCGTCTCTTTGCGCCGCGCCAATATCTTTCCCGCGCACAGCTACCGGCATATTCTCGGTCCGACCCGCGTGAAGTCGACCAGCGGGCAGATCGTCACCACACAGACCAACTATGTGGTCCTGATGACGCGCAACGACGGTCAGACGTCGATCTACAATTCCGGAAAATATGTCGATCAAATCGACGTTTCCGGCGCTGGCTCGCGCTTCCTTTCCAAGACCGCAATCTTCGACACCCACCTCATCGATACGATGATGGTCCGCCCGATCTAGCTGCAAAGTTGAAAGCACCCAATCATGTCCATTGCCCAGCAACAAGACACCTTGGATCAAGCCCCGTCCACTGCCGGATGCCGGGTTCCGTACCGCGTTTTCACCGATCGCCAGTACTATGATCGCGAACAGGAGAAAATTTTTAAGGGTGACTGCTGGTCCTTCGTCGGACTTGAAGCTGAAGTTCCGAAGGCAGGTGATTTCAAATCGACCTTCGTGGGCGAAACGCCGGTGATCCTCACGCGCGACAGCGACGGCTCGGTGCATGTCGTGGTCAATCGCTGCGCCCATCGCGGTGCCCTGGTCTGCCGCGAAATGCGCGGCAACCGCTCAAGTCTGGAATGCGTCTACCACCAGTGGGCCTACGACCTGAAGGGTAAGCTGATCGGCGTGCCCTTCCGCCGCGGCCTCAAGGGGCAAGGCGGGATGCCTGGCGATTTTGACATGAGCCAGCACAATCTGAGACAGTTACGCACCGAATCGGTCAACGGTCTGGTCTTCGCTTCTTTCTCCGAAACGGTTGAATCCTGCCGTGATTTCCTCGGTCCGATCGTGGTCGAGCAGATCGAGCGGATCATGTGCAAACCCGTCACCGTTCTGGGCGACCAGCGCCAGCGCATCCGCGGGAATTGGAAGCTTTACGCGGAGAACACCCGCGATCCCTACCACGCGAGCCTGCTGCACCTATTCCACAACACGTTCGGTCTGTATCGCTCAACCCAGACCGGTAAGGCGCTTATGGATGCCAACAAACGCCACTCGCTGCTCTATTCGATCGCGGCCAGCAACGACGATGCCGCCGACAAGCAGGCCTACGGCGATTCCCGCACCTTCGACACCGAATTCAAGCTGCAGGACATGTCGCTGCTGAAAGGTCGGCAGGAGTTCGCGGACAATGTCACTCTGGTGATCCTCGCGGTCTACCCCAACCTCGTCCTCCAGCAGATCCAGAACACGCTCGCCGTACGCCAGACCGTGACTTACGGCCCAGACGAATTCGAATTGGTCTGGACCCATTTCGGCTACCAGGACGACGACGAGGAAATGCAGGCCATCCGGCTAAAACAGGCTAACCTGATCGGACCTGCAGGACTCATTTCGATGGAAGACGGCGAAGCGGTGGAAATCGTCCAGAACGCCATCGTCGGCGAGGCAAGCGCGACGTCCTACATCGCGATGGGTGGCGGTCGAGCCGAGGATGCCGACCATCTCGTCACCGAGGGCGCGATCATCGGGTTCTGGGACAATTATCGCAAAATGGTCGGCTTTGAGGTGGAACCGGCATGACCCGCACGATCGACTTCTACTTCGATTTCATCAGCCCGTTCAGCTACCTTGCCCAGCTCAAGCTGCCGGAGATCGCGCGGGCAGCGGGAAGCACGGTGGAATACTGGCCGATTGACATTCCTGAAGCCAAAATTGCCGCCGGCAACTATGGCCCGTCCAATCGCGAAGTCTTGCCCAAGATCAAGGTCATGAAGGCAGACCTTGAGCGCTGGGCCGAACGTTATGGGGTGCCCCTCACCTTCCCGGCGAGCTTCGCTTGCGCAGACTGGAATTGCGCGGTGCTGTTCGCCCGCGAGCACGGTAAGGCCGAGGCATTTGTGACCGATGCCTACCGCCGGATCTGGGGCCAGGGGATCGATCCGGGCGACCGCAACGAGCTGGCCGCATGCGCCAAAGCAGCGGGTCTCGACGCTGAGGCGCTGATTGCCTTCGTTGAATCGCCGACTGGCCAGAACGAATATCGCAAGGCCCGGAGCCAGGCGATCCAGCGCGGCGTGTACGGTGCGCCGCTGATGTTCGTTGACGACCAGGTTTTCTGGGGGAATGACCGATTGGATTTTCTTGCCGAGTATTTGAACAAGTCAAAATAAAAAATTCGATTACACAAGGGGGGATGCATGAAAAGGTATGATTGCTTTTTTGTCGCCTTGTTGGGAGTGACCGCGCTGACGCCGCAGATGGCCTTAGCACAAGACTTCACAAGCGAAACGGACGAATCCCAGCCTGCCAGCACGGGTCTAGGTGACATTATCGTCACCGCCACTCGGCACGAGGCCAAGCTGCAAACCGTGCCGGTTGCAGTTACTGCGGTTACCGGCGATGCTCTTGCTTCCGCCGATGTTTCAACGGTCCGCTCCCTCACTCAGGTTGTGCCAGGCTTCATCGGCAGCCGTAATATGGGTGTCTTCCAGCCGGTCGTACGCGGCGTCGGCTCAACCGGCATTTCGGTTGGTGATGAACCCAATATCGCAACCTACGTCGACGGCGTCTACCAACCGGAATCGGCCGCCAACTGGATCGACCTGGTCGAGGTCGAGCGGGTCGAGGTGCTGCGCGGGCCGCAGGGCACGACCTTCGGTCGCAATGCCACCGGCGGACTGATCAACGTCATCACCCCCGATCCCAGCTTCGACTTCCGCGGCAAGGCTTCGCTGCGCTTGGGCCGGATGAGGCGCGATGCCGGCGATTACGACGCCCGGCTCTATTTTACCGGGCCAATGGGCGACAAGGTCGCGGCTGACTTTGCCGCGCTTTTCCGCAAAAACGACGGATACATCGACGATCTGGTCCGTGGAGGCACTCTGGGCAACCAGCGCGTCATCGACCTGCGCAGCAAGTTGCTGTTCAAGCCGACCGACAATTTCAAGGTTGTTCTGACCGGGGAATACTTCAACCAGGAAAGCACCACCAATTCGCCGCAGCCGCTGGATGGCAACACCGCAGGCAACAATTGGCCGGGCGTGATCGTACCGACCCGTGCCTGGCAGGCCTCGTTGACCGAGGTGCCGTTGCTCAACCTCACACGTTGGAGCGCGGCACTGCACACCCGGCTCGATCTGGGTAGCGTCCTGCTTGAAACCACCACCGGTTTTCTCAACCTGCGCTGGCGGCAGACGACCGATGGCGATGCCTCGAACATAAAGCTGTCGAACTTTCCGGCAGTGTTGCAATCGGAGTCGGGCAGTCAGGAAATCAAGCTGAGTTCGGCCAATCCCGGCCGCTTCCAGTGGCTGGTCGGCGGGTACTTCTACCAGTTCGGCGGTGGTGCCCCGGTCCTCGAGCCTTGGACCACCACCAACCCAGCTCTGCCCTTGGCAGGGCCGTCGTTGACACCCAAGCTTGATGGACGCTCATTCGCGGTCTTTGCCGAAGGCACCTATGAGGTTCAGCCGAACCTGTTCATCACGCTCGGCGGCCGATACACTACCGAGACGCGCTGGTTTAGCCAAAGTAACAATGGCGTATTGCTGGTCAATGACGTTTCAAAAACGTTCAAAAAGTTTAACTACAAAGTCGGTATCCGTTATGAGGTGACCGACAAGACTAACGTCTACGCCACCTACAGCACCGCGTTCAAGAGCGGGGTATACAACATGGCGGGAATCAGCGGCACCCCGGTCAATCCGGAGAACATCAAGGCGGCTGAATTCGGGATCAAGTCCGATCCATTGGAATGGCTGCGCACCAACCTTGCCGCCTATTATTACGACTACAAGGGCCTCCAACTTCAGTCGAAGGCTCCGACCGGTCCCGGATACATCCTGCAGAATGCAGCCAACGCCGAAATCTATGGCGGCGAGTTTGAGACCATCATCAATCCGGTCCGCGACCTAAGGCTGCGTGCGGCGGTTGCCTATACCCATGCCCGCTACAAGGATTTCCCCAACGCCCAGGGCTTTACGCCGATCGTGAATGGCAACGGCAACTACGCCGGCAACGTGGCTGCTCCCTACGATGCTTCAGGCAAGGTCATGACCCGGGCGCCTGAATGGTCGGGCAATGTGGGGTTTGATTGGAGCCATGACGTCGGCAACGGGCGCGTCACTCTGGCCGGAAATCTGCTGTGGAGTTCCAGGGTATACTACGACTTCGCCAACATATTCTCGCAGCGCCCCTACACCCTGTCTAACCTCTCGATCAATTGGCAGCCTGGAAGCGAAGCCTTCAAGGTCGGCCTGTGGGTGACGAACCTGACCAACGAGAAGGTGCTGCAAACCGTGCGCCCCGGAACGTTGGGAACCGACGGGTTCTATGAACAACCTCGTAAGATTGGAATAACTATAGAAACGAAAATTTAAACAATAACTTTAATCAAGGAGGATGCCATGAAGAAAATTAATCATCCAAAAATAAAAAATCTACTGCTGTCGAACGCGCCCCCGATGCTCGCGCTCTTACTGCTAGCGCCGACCCATGTGTATGCACAAGACAGATCGGATAGTAACCCACAATCCGAGACAGCAGTTTCAGGACTTGGTGATATTATTGTTACAGCTCGGAAACGCTCTGAAAATCTGCAGGAAACACCCATCGCGATCACGGCGATGACTGGTGAGATGCTCGAAGAAAAGCAGATCGTCAACGTAGCGGAAGTTGCCAAGTTCGCTCCCAATGTCAACATTTCGCCGGTTGCTAACATCTCGGGTTCGAGTGCCTCGATTACCGCTTTCATCCGCGGCGTCGGACAGACCGACTTCAACATCACTGTCGATCCCGGCGTTGGCGTCTATGTAGATGGCGTATATGTCGCGCGTTCCGTCGGAGCGCTACTCGACATGGCAGACGTTTCAAGCGTCCAGGTCTTGCGCGGTCCGCAGGGTACGCTGTTTGGCAAGAACACGATCGGCGGAGCGATCGTGGTCAATTCGGTTGAGCCGCAGAAGGATTTCGACCTGAAGCTCGAAGCGGCAACCGGCCGGTTCAATCGCGCCGATTTCAAGGGCATTATCAATGTACCGCTGAACGACAACCTAGCGATGCGGGCTGTTGCTTCCTATGAAACGCGCGACGGCTATCAGAAACGTCTGTTCGATGGCGGTCGCCAGGGTAACAAAGATAGCTTTGGTGGGCGTGTCGCCTTTAAATGGGAACCGACAGACAAACTCACGGTCAATCTCAGTGGGGACATCAACATCCGCCGGGAGGAGATGGCCGCATCTACTTTAGTTAACCTTTTTGAATCGCCCAACCTGCTTCAGATCGTCAATCGGAATGGGCGGACCTTAGCATTCCCAAGCTCTACATATGCATGGAACAAGCTACAGGGGGGGGCCGGTGTTTGTGGCGCGGACGGTCAGCTTGCCCCAGTCAACAATCCCCTGTGTGCAACTACCCAATGGGTAACTGGCAATATCGACTCGACTTGGTCGGGCACGAAAAACCAGTCGGATTTCGATTTGTGGGGCACCAACCTGACACTCGACTATGATTTCGGTGGCATTAACCTCAAATCAATCAGCGCCTATCGCGACCAAAAGGCAACAATCCAGTTCGACTTTGATGGCACGCCCCATCCCTATCTGCAGCTGACCAACAATATCGACTTATGGCAGGCATCACAGGAGTTGCAGCTGACCGGCAGTTTGTTGAACGACCGGTTAAAGTTTGTGCTCGGCGGATACTATCTGAAAGAAAAAGGACAGGACAAGAATGATCTGCGCTTCGGGTTTGCGGATTTCTTCAGTGGTGGCAAGATTGACAACGACAGCTATGCCGCTTACCTGCAGGCCACTTTCAAGGTAACCGACCGATTTTCCATAACACCGGGAATTCGTTACACGGACGAAACAAAGCGTTTTGACCCGTCGTTCCAGACTATTAACCGTGATTACACGGCACCTCTCGGGCAGGCAGGAATTCTTCCCTATCCAGATGGTGTATTCATCGCTTTCAGCCAATGCGTTACTGGCCAACCCACGCCATTGCTAGTGACCGACCCAGCCAGCCCACTATTTGGTTTCCCACTACCTGGTGGATGCGCTCCTGCCGCCACCAACCCTGGCGGAAACCACACGATGCCGGCTGTTCAAGTTGCTGTAAAGGCGAAGGAGTGGACACCGGCAATTTCAATGGACTATAAGATTAGCGATGATGTTCTCGCATATGCATCATATTCTAAAGGCTTCAAAAACGGCGGATTTACTCAACGAATATTTCCTGCTGAGCAAGTTGCCCCTTCTTTCACTCCTGAATTTGTAGAATCTTATGAGATAGGTCTTAAAACAGAGATTTTTGATCGTCGACTTCGCGTTAATATCGCTGCGTTTCTTTCCGACTACAGCGACATCCAAGTTGTTGTAAACGAAGGCATCGCGCCTAGGGCGCGCAATGCTGGCACTGGTCGAATTAAGGGCTTCGAGATTGAAGGCGAAGCAGCTCCTGCCGATTGGTTGCGACTGACATTCGGTGTTGGTTATCTGGATGCTTATTTTCGTGAAATCGATCCGGCGGCATTCCCGATAGGCCTCAATTCGAAGTTTGCCTTCGTGCCGGAGTGGACTGGCTCGGCTTCTTTCAACGCCGATGTTTATCGAGGAGACAGGGGCAAGCTGACTCTTCGTGGCGATTGGTCGTACCAGAGCACAACGTACAAAGATGCGGTAAACAGTTCTGAATTAAAGCAGCCTGGCTATAGCGTATTCGGCGCAAGCGCATCATTTACTGAGAGTAGCGAGCATTTTACAGTGACAGCTGGTGTAACTAACCTGACCGATAAGCGGTATATTCAGGGCGGATATGTCGACCGTGACGTCGCGGGGACAGCGCTGGCAACTTACTCACGTCCGCGTGAATGGTTCCTTAAGCTGGCCTACAAGTACTAACGCAAGAGCAGAGGGCGGCGGTTCGCTGCCGTCCTCACCGTTTCGGACGTGCTTGCTTCGGAAGCACCGCCTAACCGACCAACATCCGCTTGGCATCTGGTCCTGCGGCCACAGGAGTTCAGACATTGGCTGTCACAATCCCTCCACTCCACCGCAGCGATTTTCTGACCAACCAGTCGATCATCAACGGGAAATCAGTAGAAGCCAGCTCCACCTTTGATGTCACGAACCCCGCCACCGGCAAGACGCTCGCAACAGTTGGCCTACTGGGCGAAGCCGAAACTCGCCAGGCGATCGAAAGCAATTCCCGCACCTATGCCGATTGGCGAAAGCGATCCGCGCAAGAGCGTGTCCGACTGCTGCAGGGCTGGCTAGCACTGGTCCAGCTGCATCGCGAGGATCTGGCCCTGCTGATGACCGCCGAACAGGGCAAACCGCTGGCCGAAGCGCTGGGCGAGGTCGATTACGCCGCAAGCTTCATCCAGTGGTTCGCCGAAGAGGCGCGCCGTGTCTATGGCGAGGTCATTCCGGCCAGTTCCGAGCGGCGGATTATCGTGATCCGTCAGCCGGTCGGCGTGGCTGGCGCCATTACGCCGTGGAACTTTCCCGCCGCGATGATCACCCGCAAGGTCGCGCCTGCACTGGCGGCGGGCTGCACCGTGACCCTCAAACCGTCCGAACTCACCCCGCTGACCGCTTGCGCTCTGGCAAAGCTCGCTCTCGAAGCGGGCATTCCGCCCGGCGTGTTCAACGTGGTCTGCGGGGATGCACCCGCGATCGGATCGGTCCTGACCAGCCATCCCGATGTCACCAAGTTCACTTTCACCGGTTCGACCGCGGTTGGCAAGCTGCTGACTGCGCAATGCGCCACCACCCTGAAACGGGTTTCGATGGAACTGGGCGGCAATGCCCCGCTGCTAGTGTTCGACGATGCCGATCTCGATCAGGCGGTCGAGGGGGTGATCGCATCGAAATTCCGTAACACCGGACAGACCTGCGTTTGCGCCAACCGGATCCTGGTGCAGAGCGGCATTCATGACCGCTTCGTCGAGGCGCTGGCCGCCAGGGTCTCCGCGTTCCGGGTCGGCAACGGCCTTGAAGGTGCAACCGACCAGGGACCGTTAATCACCGCATCAGCCTTGGCCAAGGTTCACGGGCATGTCGCCGACGCCGTGGCGCAAGGTGCCCAGCTGGTCACAGGCGGCAAGGGACACGAGGCCGGAGAGCTGTTCTTCCAACCAACTGTTCTGACCGGAGCGAGCCCGGCGATGCGGCTAGCGGACGAGGAGACTTTCGGGCCGGTTGCCCCGGTGTTCCGTTTCGAAACCGAGGTCGAAGCGCTAACGCTTGCCAACGCCACGCGCTCGGGGCTGGCGGCCTATGCCTTCACCCGCGACATTGACCGCGCCTGGCGGGTTTCCGAAGGACTTGAGACCGGGATGGTCGGCTTAAACAGCGGCATCGTCTCGACCGAGACCGCACCGTTTGGCGGCATCAAGGAATCGGGACTTGGCCGAGAAGGTTCGCGACACGGTATTGAAGAATTCTTGGAGATGAAGACCATCAGTGTTGGGGTCCGGAACGAGAGTCCGGTGTAAGCGGAATGCGGTCCCGAGGAGTCAAGATTTTCGTTGCTCAATGCGGAATGCATTGTATGATGTCGGCAAAAGAGTGGGAGACGGAATTCAGCATGCCCTTCGGGGTTAGGCCTTATGCTACCTTGACCGCCCAGAACGCGCAGGAAAGTGTCCTGCCGTGAAGCGCATGGTCGTGGGGATGACCGGCGCAACCGGCTCGGTCTATGGCCTTCGCCTGCTTGAGCTACTGCGCGAGACGGGCGGTTGGGAAACCCATCTGGTGATGTCTCCGGCGGCGCTGCTCAACATTCGCGAGGAACTGCCCGAAGGCAAGGCCCGGCTCGAAGCACTGGCCGATGTGGTGCACAACGTCCGCAACGTCGGCGCCTCGATCGCCAGCGGTTCGTTCGTGTGCGAAGGCATGGCGATCGCGCCCTGTTCGATGCGCACGCTGGGCGCGGTGGCGCACGCCCTGTCCGACAACCTTATCACCCGTGCGGCCGACGTGATGCTGAAGGAACGGCGCCGCCTTGTGATGATCACCCGCGAAACGCCGCTCAACCTGGCGCACCTGCGCAACATGACGGCCTGCACCGAAATGGGGGCGATGATCTTCCCCCCGGTGCCGGCTTTCTATGCGCGGCCGACCTCGCTGGCCGACGTGGTCGATCACAGCTGCATGCGGGTACTGGATCTGTTCGGGCTTCATTTGAAGTCGGAGAAACGCTGGCAAGGCCTTAGCAAAGAGGCGGCAAGCCTTGTTTCGGGTGCTGGGCAAATGGAAGGGAATTGAGAATGGCGTGGGATGTCAGCCGTCGCACCGTCGTGAGCGGTGGCGCCGTGGGTGCTGTCGTTGCCGGTCTGGGAATCGGCCGCAGCGCTTTTGCTCAGCGGCCGCGCAAGATCATCGTCATCGAAGAGACGCACGTTCCCGAAAGTCGACTATTTGCCGAAACCTTTATCAATTCGGGGCGCGCAGCGCAGGTTGTCCGGATCGACCGGAGCTTCAACGGCCTGCTGCATGAACTTGAAGCGGTTGAAGGCGTGCTGGTCGGCCTTACTTCCGATCCCGCGGCGATGATCGCCGGGCAGATCCTTGTGGCCGGCGGCGCCCGCCCGCTACTGCAGTGGACCCATCAATACCGCAAGCTGCGCTGGGAACACCAGACTGTCGGCGCGCCAACGCTGCTTGCGCGGGCCAGCGTCGGCTGGCCCAGCGTTCTTGCCCACCACATGCAGGATGCGCTCGTCGGCGATCGCCAGGATGCCGAACTGCGGTGCCAGTCAGGACATTGCGGCCTCGGTGGCAAGAGCCCCGGCATGCTGGTTTCATGGGCATTCGAAGTGGGAGTACAGCAGTCGTGAGTACGCGCATGCCACAAGGGGTCGACGCCGCAACCTTTACCAAGGCTCTGGACGAATTAGCGGCTATCGTCGGCAAGGAATGGGTCTTCGTCGATGAACTGCCGCTGTCGGCCTATCGCGACGCCTATTCACCGCTGGCCGATGGCGAGATGCTGCCCTCGGCTGCCGTGGCACCGGCCAACATGGAACAGATTCAGCAGGCGCTGAAGGTATTCAACGCTTACAAGCTGCCGATCTGGACATTCGGCAACGGCCGCAATTTCGCTTATGGTGGCCCGGCCCCGCGCCAGTCCGGTTATGTCATGTTCGACCTCAAGCGGATGAACCGCATTCTCGAAGTCAACGAGAAATACGGCTATGCGCTGGTCGAACCAGGCGTGTCCTATTTTCAGCTTCACCGCCATCTGCGCAAGATCGGCAGCAAGCTTTGGGTCGATCCTGCGGCACCAGGTTGGGGCGGCGTCATGGGCAACGCGCTTGAACATGGCGCGGGTTACACCCCCTACGGCGATCACTTCGTCATGCAGTGCGGCATGGAAGTGGTCCTTGCCGACGGTAAGGTCGTCCGCACCGGTCAGGGCGCGATCGAGGGGTCGCAGCATTGGCAATCCACCAAGCATGCCGCCGGTCCGCATTTTGATGGCATGTTCACCCAATCCAATTTCGGCATTGTGACCAAGATGGGTATCTGGTTGATGCCCGAACCGCCGGGCTACAAGCCGTTCATGATCACTTACGAGCGCGAGGAAGACCTTGCCGCAATCTTCGATGCGGTGCTGCCGCTGAAAATCAACCAGGTTATCCCGAACGCCGCTGTGGCGGTCGATCTGTTGTGGGAAGTGTCCGCCAAGACCACGCGTCGCCATTACTTCGACGGCAAGGGCCCTATCCCGGATTCGATCCGCAAAAAGATCGCGTCGGATCATGGGTTAGGCATGTGGAACTTCTACGCAGCGCTCTATGGCCCGCCACCGATCATCGAGAACAACTGGAAGCTCGTCGAGGCAGCGATGATGAGCATTCCGGGTGCCAAACTGCACCTTGACCGCGAGAACGACCCCGCCTGGGACTATCGCGTCCAGCTGATGCGCGGTGAACCCAACATGACCGAGTTCAGCATCATGAACTGGATCGGCGGCGGCGGGCACATCAACTTTTCGCCAATCTCGGCACCCGACGGCAAGGAAGCGCTGAGCCAATACAACTTGATCAAGCAACGCTGCCACGATTTCGGGTTCGACTATATCGGCGAATTCCTGGTCGGCTGGCGCGACATGCACCACATCCTGATGATCATGTACGATCGCGCCGACGACGGCATGCGCAAGAGCGCCTATGACCTGTTCGGCAAGCTGGTAGACGAGGCAGCCGGTGCGGGCTTCGGCGAATACCGCACCCACCTCGCCTTCATGGACCAGATCGCCAAGACCTATAAGCACAACGATGGGGCGCTGTGGGACCTGCACCACCGTCTCAAGGACGTGCTAGACCCCAACGGCATCCTCTCCCCCGGCAAGCAGGGGATATGGCCCCAGGCGATGCGCAACCAAGCGCAATCACACGGCCGGCTGAACAAAGACTTCAAGGATTGACGACCATGACGCAAATTGAGCACTGGATTGGCGGCACCGCCGTGGCTGCAACGGGCGGGGCCTATTTCGACGATCTCAACCCGGTCGACGATTCGGTCTATTCCCGGGTCCCCGCCGGCACCGCGGAAGACGTGAACCGCGCCGTGGAGAACGCGCATCAGGCCTATCTCCAGCATCGCGATCTGCCCGCCGCAGTGCGCGAAGGGTGGATCGCGAAAGCCGCCGAAATCATGGAGCGCGATACCGCCAAATTCGCCGACGTGCTGGTCGACGAAATCGGTTCGCCGATCGCCAAGGCCGGGTTCGAAACCCGCTTCGCGGTCAGCTTCCTGCGCGCGGCGATCGGCGTGCCGCGCCGGATTCGGGGGGAAACGATCCCTTCGGACACCCCTGGGCGGTTCAGCATGAGCCTGCGCCAGCCGGTCGGTGTGGTCGCCGGGATTACCCCGTTCAACGTGCCGCTGATCAAGGGGATCAAACAGTCGGCCATGGCCCTGGCCACAGGCAACGCCTTCGTGCTGCTACCCTCGGAAGCCGCGCCAATGATCGCCGATCTGCTCGCTAAATTGTGGAAGGAGGCCGGCGTTCCCGACGGCTTGTTCAACGTGGTCTACGGCAATGGCGCGGAGATCGGCGACGTGCTGACCGGCCATCCCAAGGTCGCATCGATAACCTTCACCGGGTCCTCGCGCGTCGGCAAGCACATCGCCGAAATCGCGGCCCGCAACCTCAAGAAGTACACGCTGGAGCTGGGCGGCAAGAGCCCGCTGGTGATCTGCGCCGATGCCGATCTGGACAAGGCGGTCAACGCCGCGCTGTTCAGCATCTTCATGTACCAGGGCCAGGTCTGCATGGGGGCTTCGCGGATCTATGTGGAACAGTCGATCTTCGACCAGTTCGCCAAGGCCTTCGCCGCCGCGACAGGCCGCGCCAAGAGCGGCGACCTGCGCGATCCTACCACCATGCTGGGCCCGATAATTTCCGAACGCCAGCGCGACCGGGTCTGCCGCCACATCGACGATGCCCGGTCCAAGGGCGCAGAACTGCTAGCCGGTGCTGAGTGGAACGGAAACGTATGCTCAGCGACGGTACTGCGCGGCGTTACAGCCGAAATGACCGTGTTCGAGGAAGAGACCTTCGGCCCGGTCACCTCGCTCTTTCCGTTCAACACACTTGAGGAAGTGCTCGAACTCGCCAACAACACCGAATACGGCCTCAGCGCGTCGATCTTCACCCGCGATCTCGACAAGGCTCTGGCCTTTGCCCAACGTGCCGAAGCGGGGATGGTCCACATCAACGCGCCGACCCTTCACGACGAGCCCCACGTCCCGTTCGGCGGAACCAAAGCGTCAGGTTTCGGGCGCGAAGGGACCGAAGCCGATCTCGAGATCATGACCGAATGGAAATGGGTCACGATCCAGTCGGCGACTGAGGGCGGACACTGACAGGCGGGAACGAATGACCATGAACGATCTCCCTAACCGCGCCCGCTCGATCTCGTCGCTGCGCGACTTCCTCGAACTGCTCGAGGATGCCGGCCAGGCGATCACCTGGAGCGATGCGGTGATGCCCGAACCCGGCGTGCGCAACATAGCCGTCGCCGCATCGCGCGATGCCAACGGCGCGCCGGCGATCGTATTCGACAATATCACCGGTTACCCCGGCAAGCGCTTGGCGGTGGGCGTCCATGGTTCGTGGGACAATATCGCCCTGCTGCTGGGCCGACCTAAAGGCACGACCATCCGCGAGCTTTTCTTCGAGATCGCCGGCCGCTGGGGCGATCAGGAAGCGCAAATCAGCTTTGTCCCAGAAGCCCAGGCCCCGGTGCACGAATGCCGGATCGAACAGGACATCAACCTTTACGATGTCCTGCCGGTCTATCGGATCAACGAATATGATGGCGGGTTCTACATCGGCAAGGCCTCGGTCGCCTCGCGCGATCCGCTCGATCCAGACAATTTCGGCAAGCAGAATGTCGGCATCTATCGCCTGCAGATCCAAGGGCCGGACAGCTTCACCCTGATGACGATCCCCTCCCACGACATGGGACGTCAGATCATGGCGGCCGAACGGGAAGGCGTTCCGCTAAAGATTGCGGTCATGCTGGGTAATCATCCCGGCCTTGCGGTGTTTGCTGCCACCCCGATCGGCTACGAGGAATCGGAATATTCCTATGCCTCGGCGATGATGGGCGCGCCAATCCGGCTGACCAAATCGGGCAACGGGATCGACATCCTGGCCGACAGCGAAATCGTGATAGAGGCCGAACTGCAACTGGGTGAACGCGAGCTGGAAGGGCCGTTCGGCGAATTCCCCGGTTCCTACAGCGGCGTGCGCAAGGCGCCGATCTTCAAGGTCACGGCGGTGTCGCACCGGCGCGATCCGATCTTCGAGAACATTTACATCGGGCGCGGCTGGACCGAGCACGATACGCTGATCGGCCTGCACACCTCCGCCCCGATCTATGCCCAGCTGCGCCAGAGCTTCCCCGAAGTCACCGCGGTCAACGCGCTTTACCAGCACGGACTGACCGGGATCATCTCGGTCAAGAACCGCATGGCCGGCTTTGCCAAGACGGTCGCGCTGCGCGCGCTGAGCACGCCGCACGGCGTGATGTACCTCAAGAACCTGATTATGGTCGATGCCGATGTCGATCCGTTCGATCTCAACCAGGTGATGTGGGCGCTTTCGACCCGCACCCGTGCGGACGATATCATCGTGCTGCCCAACATGCCTGCCGTGCCGATCGATCCTTCGGCAGTGGTCCCGGGCAAGGGGCACCGCCTGATCATCGACGCGACCAGCTATCTCCCGCCCGATCCGGTGGGTGAAGCGCACCTTGTCACCCCGCCGACCGGGGACGAGATCGACGCCCTGAGCAAGCGGATCCGCGAAATGCAGCTGGGAGCCCTGTCATGACCACCACCGTCTGCGGGCGCTGCAAATCGAGCGGCGCTGTCACCGATCATCAGGGCAGGCAGGACGGCGCGGTCGTGTGGACGATCCTGCGCTGCCCGACCTGCAACTTTTCCTGGCGCGACAGCGAACCGGCCCGCGCTATCGACCCGGCTGTGCGCTCGGCCGATTTCGCCGTCGATGCCGGCGATCTCCAGCGTTATCCCAAGATTCTCCAGCAATAAGGCTCCCAACGCCATGATCGATCAAGCCCGCCAGACGGCCACGCTCGGCACCCTCGCCCAGGCACTCGGCAAGGCCGCCGTCGATACCAGCCCGCAGACCCTGGCCCGCTATGCTGTCCCAGGGATGGCACCGGCAGGCGTGGTGCTTCCGGCCGATGAAGCCCAGCTCGCCAAGGTGCTGGAAGCTGCGCGCACCAGCGGCGGTGTGGTCCAGACGGTCTGCAACGGCGCCTACGGACTTGAAAAAGCCGTACAGGACAAGGTGATCGTGCTTGACCTGCAGAAGATGAACAAGGTCCTCGAGGTCAATGACGAACTGGCCACCTGCCTTGTCGAACCGGGCGTCACCTTCCGCCAGCTCGATGCCCACATCAAGGAAAAGGGAATTAAGTTGTGGGTCGACTTTCCCGGCAATCCCGATGAAAGCGTGGCCGCCAGTTTCATCAACCGCCGCCCCGGCTACACCCCCTATTCCGATCATTTCCTGATGCAGTGCGGGCTCGAGGTCATGCTGGCTGATGGCAAGATGGTGCGCACCGGCATGGGCGCCATGCCCAAGAGCACCTGCTGGCAGCTGTTCAAGTTCGGCTATGGCCCTTGGGTCGATGGCCTGTTCACCCAGTCCGATTTCGGGGTGGTGACCAAGGTGGGCATGTGGATGATGCCGCAGCCCCCGGCGCACCAGACCTTCATGGTCTCGGTCCCCAAGGAGGACGATCTGGGCGCGTTGTTGGACGTGCTCGGGCCGCTCAAGCTCAACATGGTGGTGGCCAATGGCGTCGCGGTGGGCAATGCGCTCCACGAAGCGGCCCTGCTCGGCAAGCGCCGCGCCGATTTTGAGGGCCAGGGGCCGATGGCGGCAAGCGCGGTCAAGGCCGCTGGTGAGGTGCTCGGACTAGGCTACTGGAACCTTTACGGCTCGCTCTATGGCCTGCCCGGCAACGTCGCGATCCTGTGGGACATGGTCAAGGGCGCGTTCTCGTCGATCAGCGGCGCAAGGGTGATTACCGATGGCAAGGGCATCGATCCCAAGCTGTGGGCCTGGCGGATGGGCACTATGACCGGTGTGGTGGCCGATCCCCCGGCCAGGACAGCAGGCTGGAGCGGCGACATGGCGCTTACGGTCAACCCGGTCAGCCCTGTGGATGGCGAGGAAGCCGTCAAGCTCTATGAACTGTCGCGCGATATCTGTGCCAAAAACGGCTTCGACTTCGTTGGCGAAACCACCGCGATCTGGCGTTCGGCCAACCATCGCCAGGTGCTGCCCCATGCCGCCGGGAAGGGCGAGGATGCGGTACGGGCCAAGACCTGCGCCGAAGCCCTGATCGCCGCGCAGGCCGAGGCCGGCTTCGGCCAGATCCTGACCGACCCCGGGCTGGGGGCGGCGGTTGCCAAGACCTATGAAAAGGGTGGCCGCTCGGCCCTGCATGCGCGGGTCAAGCAGGCGCTTGATCCCAACTCGATCTTTGCCTCGGTCTGAGCCGATGCGTCGCCATGCCTGCGGAGGTAAAATGAATAAGTTCCTCGCCCTTTCGCTTTTCGCTGCACTTGCTGCCTGTTCGTCCGCACAAGGCGAATCAGTGGTGGACGGTGCGGAGAATTATGAGCGTTACTGCGCAGGTTGCCACAACCCCGGCCCGGGCCACGGTGGCACCATGCTGCTGGCCGAAAAAGGTGCTCCGGTGCCTTCGCTCATCGGTCGCAAGGACTTAGATTACGATTACCTACATTCGGTCGTTCGCCAGGGCCTGATCGAAATGCCGCCGTTCCGACCGACCGAATTGTCGGACGCGGAGATCAAGCAGATCTACGATCACATCGTGGCGCAGAAGCTTCCCCCCGCAAAGGCCGAACCCGCCAAAAACAAGGCACTTTGAGGTCAAATCAAGCTGGGCGGAAAAGGTCGACAGGGTTCGTAAGGCTGAAATTGCTAGGGTGCCAACGGAGTATGCGGATAGCTGGTTGCTTTGGTGAGCACGCACCTTGTGTTTGATAGTCGTCATTATCGATAGCTACGGTACACAAGTGATCGCTTAGTTACGCTGTTGTCTGGTTCCGCTCGCCGCACCACAAAAGCGCTTTCGGTCCAGCTTTCCTCGCTGGCCCGGTTGGCCTTGTGCTCGGCAGCGTAGCCTTCCTGGGAATTTCAGCTCGCTACAACCGCATGCGGGTATTTGCGTGGATTGTTTCACTTTCAGTCTTATCGCCCAAATCACAAAACTCGCGGTAACGGTTGAAGAACTCCTCGCCATTACGGGATATGAACTTAATTTCATTATATGACGAGCTGAATGTATGACTGAAATGGCACGCTTTAATTGGAGCGATCCCTTCAACTTTGACGATCAACTGACTGAAGAAGAACGAATGGTGCGTGATGCGGCTCATGGCTTCGCGCAAGGGGAACTTCAGCCCCGGGTCATCAATGCCTTCCGCGAAGAGCTGGATGCAGCAGAGTTGTTTCCACTCATGGGACAAGCCGGCTTGCTTGGAGCGACGATCCCACAGTCTTATGGCGGTGCTGGAGCTGGCTATGTCTCCTACGGCCTGATCGCGCGTGAGATTGAGCGCGTGGATTCGGGCTATCGGTCAATGGCATCGGTGCAAAGCTCGCTCGTCATGTATCCGATTTTTGCTTTCGGCTCGGAAGAACAGCGGTTTAAATATCTGCCTGGCCTAGCCGCAGGCTCGCTGATCGGCTGCTTCGGCCTGACAGAACCTGATGCGGGATCTGATCCTGCGGGCATGCGCACAATCGCGAAGAGGATTGATGGTGGCTATGTCCTTTCCGGCATAAAAACATGGATTTCGAATGCTCCTTTCGCCGACGTCTTTGTTGTCTGGGCAAAGAGCGAAGCACATGATGGGGCCATTTGCGGCTTCGTGCTTGAAAAGGGCCTGAAGGGGCTTTCCGCTCCCAAGATCAAGGGCAAGCTCAGCCTGCGTGCCTCGACCACCGGCATGATCTTGATGGACGAGGTTGAGGTTGACGAAGAAGCCTTGCTCCCCGGGGTCCAGGGTCTCAAGGGCCCCTTCGATTGCCTAAACCGCGCACGCTATGGGATCAGTTGGGGAGCGCTCGGCGCCGCGGAATATTGCATGCACGCAGCCCGCCAATATGGACTTGATCGGCACCAGTTTGGAAAGCCGCTTGCCGCCAACCAACTTTATCAAAAGAAGCTCGCCGATATGCAAACGGACATTGCGCTAGGGTTGCAAGCCTCATTGCGTGTCGGCCGCCTAATGGACGAAGGCAGGTTCGCGCCGGAGATGGTCTCTCTCGTCAAGCGTAACAATGTCGGAAAATCGCTTGATATTGCGCGCCATGCCCGAGACATGCACGGCGGTAATGGCATCAGCGATGAATATCAAGTCATGCGGCACATGGTGAATCTGGAAACCGTCAACACCTATGAAGGCGCGCACGATGTACACGCGCTCATCCTTGGTCGAGCACTCACTGGCATTGCCGCATTCTAGGGTAGGCCACCTTTCTTCTTCAGTGTTGCGCTGCCTGGTCGCAGCAACAGTCGTTGTGTCGAGTGAGCGGAAACGACGGAGCGTGGTGGCCGCCTCAATAGCTTCGCGGTAGTTTCAGGACATGCTCTGCGATGAATGACAATATGAGATTGGTCGAAACAGGTGCCACCTGATAAAGGCGGGCCTCTCGAAATTTCCGTTCGATGTCGTATTCCTCAGCAAAGCCATATCCGCCATATGTCTGGATGCAGGCGTTGCCCGCTTCGACTGCTACGTCCGCGGCAAGCATTTTTGCCATGTTCGCCTCGGGTCCATGTTCAAGCCCCGCTTCGTAAAGGCGCGCGGCCTCATGGACCATGAGCTCGGCAGCGCGCATATTTGCGTGGGCTCGCGCGATCGGAAAAGAGACGCCCTGGTTCATGCCAATGGGGCGATCGAACACCACCCGTTGATTGGCATAAGCAATGGATTTTCGGGTGAACCATTTCGCATCACCGACGCATTCGGCAGCAATAAGAACTCTTTCCGCATTCATGCCCGAAAGGATGCAATGAAAGCCCTTGCCTTCTTTGCCTAAGAGATTGGCGACCGGGATGCGCATCCTGTCGAAGAAAAGTTCCGTCGTGGCATGGTTCATCATGGTGCGGATAGGCCGGATCGTTAGCGAACCCGCGGTGCGAGCCTGGTTCATATCGACGATGAATATGGAAAGACCGTCGGTTTTCTTCGTCACTTGATCGCGCGGCGAAGTCCTCGCTAGCAGCAGCATGAGATCGCTGTGTTCGGCGCGACTGGTCCAGATTTTCTGGCCGCTCACCACGAAATAGTCCCCATCGCGAACTGCCGTCGTCCTTAACGCAGTGGTATCGGAGCCGCTTCCCGGCTCGGTTACGCCGAAAGCCTGCAAGCGCAGTGCGCCGCTTGCGATCGCGGGCAGATAAAGGCGCTTTTGCTCATCCGATCCATGTCTAAGGATGATGGCCATGTTATACATCTGGGCATGGCATGCCGCTCCGTTGCAACCCATCGCTTGAATCGTCTCAAGGATGGCAACTGCAGCCGAAAGGCCCAGACCTGATCCGCCATATTCCTCGGGTATAAGTACCGAAAGATAGCCAGCGCTCGTCAACGCATCGACAAAAGAAGTCGGATATTCGCGATCAGCGTCGAGCTTGCGCCAATATTCACCCGGGAACTTTTCACAAAGCCGGCGCACACCGTCGCGGATTTCGTGAAAGTGTTGAGGTTCGAAAGGACTAAGAAACTGCATCGCCCTCATCCGGAGAGATTGTGAAAAACCCTTGATCTGCAACGATGACGTCGCGCTCGAGCACCGATGCCCGAAAAGCGCCGTTATTCCAGATTTCGGTTCTGATGGTTTCACCAGGGAACACCGGTGCGGCGAAACGCAGTTGCACTGCGCGCAGGCGCTCGGTCTGGTAGCCGAGCCGCCCGCGGAGGATGGCGTGAACGATGATGCCCATCGTGCCCAGGCCGTGCAATATCGGCATCCTGTACCCGGCGCGCGCCGCGATTGCTGGATCGCTGTGCAGCGGGTTGAGATCTCCATTTAGACGATAGATCAGGGCCTGTTCGGGACCGGTCGTCAGGTCAATGACAAGAGCGGCATTGCCTTCCGCCACGGGTACCGGCGAACTTCGCGGAGCTTCGCCTTCCCCTCCGAACCCGCCGCCGCCGCGAATGAAGATCGTACGTTCAAGACAGGCAAAGCAGGTGCCGCAATCATCGCGGATATTGGTTTCGGTGAATATCAACGCGGCCTTGCCCACGCCTTTGTCGACAATGTGGGTGACGCGGGTTGTGCTTTCGACTTCGCCAGTTGCCGGAACCGGGCCAAGCAGTACCATGGATTGACCGGCATGCAGGACGGAAACCGGATCCACACCGGAATCAGGGTGCCCCAGCCAGAACCCGGGACTCGCGAGAACGAGCGCCATGCCGGGCATGGCAACCGGTCCACGAAGGGGATCCACGAATGGCAGCTGCGCGAGGTCGGTAGGATCTCGCCCCATCCCGATCGATAAGGCGTAAAATGCAGCATCGCGTGGAGTGACGGTCTGACGAACCGCAGGAATACGAAAGTTGAGCAATTTTTGCGGATCGATTGTCACTTTCAATTTCCCTGGAAGGTGGTCAAAGGGTGGCGCTGGCAACCATGATCGGACGGCCGTCGCGCGCATGGGCGACGAACTGAACACTATTACCGTTCGCGCGAAGCGCCAAATGCAGTTCCTCGCCGCAGATCGCGGCAGACACCGCTCGGCAATCGAAGCACCGAAGCGCATTGTCGCCGAAGTGCTGCTGGGCGAGTTCCAGCAGCAGTGTCGCCGTCAACGGACCGTGAACGACGAGGCCGCGATACCCCTCGATTTCGCAGGTGTAGGCCCGATCATAATGAATCCGGTGACTGTTGAAGGTCAGCGCCGAAAATCGGAACAGCAAGGCTTCCGAGGGGACCAGCGCGCGGTGCGCAACCCATCGAGATCCGTCGAAGGTCATGTCAGGCGGCCGCGGCAGCTCTGCGGGCCCCAAAGGCATGGGATCCCGATAAACGATCGCTTGGGTTTCGCGAACGAAGATTTCGCCTTTGCAGTGGATTTCCTGTGCCATCTCGACAAAAACAAGCTTGCCGGTCGCGCCTTGCTTTTCGGCGATGGAATTGATCCGCGATCTGCGCTGCACCTTCTGGCCGATGAGCAACGGCGAAAGAAATTCGATCCTGCTCGATGCCCACATCCGGCGCGACTGAGGAAGTGGTGGCATGAAGCTGCTTTCGCCGCCGCGCACCGGATGTCCATCCACGCTCAATGCGGCTGTTGGCGCGTCTGGCAGGCAAAGGCACCAATGATAGCCTTGCGGCACGCTGCCATCTGCCGGCGCAACGCGGTCGAAAGTCGCCAGCCACCGTCGTGCGGCAGCGGGTTCCAGATAGTCGTGACGCAATTCTTCACGACCAATCCAGCTTTGCCATTGTACGTACGGCTGGGTGGTCATATATCATCCCCGGTCAGGCCGCGGGCAATCACCTGAGCCTGAATTTCCGCAGCGCCCTCGAAAATGTTGAGGATGCGCGCATCGCAAAGGATGCGACTGATCTCGTATTCAAGGGCATAACCATTGCCGCCGTGGATCTGCAGCGCAGCGTCGGCGTTCGACCAGGCGGCGCGAGCGGCAAGCAACTTTGCCATGCCGGCCTCAATATCGCAGCGCTTGTCCGAATCCCTGGCTCGCGCGGCAGCATAGCAGAGTTCACGCGCCATCACAAAATCGACAAGGCTCATCGCCAGCTTGTCCGACACGCGCGGAAACCCGACGATGGCCCTGCCGAATTGCTTGCGAACCAAGGCATAGTCGAGGCCCAGTTCGATGGCCCGCCGCGCGACGCCGATAGCCCGCGCGGCGGTCTGGATGCGTGCGCCCTCGAAGGTACGCATGAGCTGCTTGAACCCTTTCCCCTCCTCGCCGCCCAGCAGGGCGTCTGCCGGCGCGGTCATGGCATCGAACTGCAGGGCATATTCGCGCATCCCGCGATAACCGGGGACCTCGATCTCGCTTCCGGTCATGCCAGGGGCTGGGAAACCGTCATCGCTCGTGCCCCGAGGCTTGGGCACCAGCAACATCGACAGCCCGGCGTAACCCCTGGCTTCAGGTAATGTTCGCACCAGCATCGTCATCAGATCTGATCGGCTGGCATGGGTAATCCAGTTTTTCGCCCCGTTGATGACCCAGTGATCGCCGTCGTGCCGTGCGCGGGTTTGAATGGAGCCAAGATCCGATCCGGTGTCGGGTTCGGTGAAGGCTGCTGACGGCAAAACCTCGCCGCTTGCGATCCTGGGCAACCACCAGGCCTTTTGCGCTTCGGTGCCGTTCAAGCCGATCAGTTCGCCGGCGATTTCCGACCGCGTGCCAAGCGAGCCCGCGCCAATCCAGCCCCGCGACAATTCCTCGGTTATGATGCACATCTTTAGCTTACCGAGGCCAAGTCCCCCATAGATTTCGGGTATGCAGACTCCGAATGTACCGAGATCGGCCATGGCCTGAATCACTGCCTCGGGGATCAGATCATTCGCCAGATGCCATCCGTGAGCCTGGGGCACGATGACAGCATTGGTGAAGCGACGGTATTGCTCGCGGATCGTGTCGGCTTCGGCATCATCGAGCGACTCGCTTGGCCATTGCCCCTGGGCCAGGGCTGCAGCCACTTCGCCTCTGGTTGCAGCATAGTCCACATCGAGTAGGTCCACGCACCGGTCGAAAAGCGTGCGGGCAGCGCTGCCAAGTCCGAGGTCGCCGGGGCGGAAGATTTCGTTCTGGCCCATCGGCAGGCCGCCACCGATCTGGCCAATGCATTCAGCGAAGGCCAGAGTGGCGATCCTGGCGTCAAAGTCATTCTTGCTGCCCCTGGCTTCGGACCATTCGAGCACCGCTTCAAGCGCAGCCACAAGCGTGGCCACCCAGGCATAACCGTGCGCGGCCCGCTGCTCCTCATCAATCCTTCCGGACACCAAGCGCGCGCCCAACGCTGCCTTGACCGAGTCGCGATAGTCTCTCGCGGCGTTCAGGGCCTGGCGCAGATCAGCCACCTTCAGGCCGCGCGCTCGAAGATTGCGGCGATGCCTTGTCCGCCGCCGATGCACATCGTCTCAAGACCGTAGCGGCCTTTCGTGCGCACAAGTTCGCGGGTAAGGTTGGCAAGAATACGACCACCGGTTGCACCGATCGGGTGGCCAAGCGATATACCCGAACCATTGACATTGAGGATTTCGTTCCGGCCGTCGTCATCCGACCAGCCCCATCCTTTCAGAACCGCCAGGACTTGCGGTGCGAAGGCTTCGTTCAGCTCAACCAGATCAATATCGCCCCAGCCAAGGCCGCTGCGGGCGAACAAGCGTTGCACTGCAGGAACGGGACCAATTCCCATACGACTGGGATCACAGCCCGCCGCGGCCGAGCTATGATAAAAGGCGATCGGTTCCACCCCCAGTTCGTCGAGTTTGTCTTCGGCCACCACAAGGCAAGCGGCAGCGGCGTCGTTCTGCTGACTGGCGTTGCCAGCGGTTACGACGCCGCCCTCAATCGCCTTCAGCGCGCCGAGCGAAGCCATCGTCGCGTCGCCGCGATAACCTTCATCGTGTGCGAAGATGGCAGGCGCGCCCTTTCTTTGCGGCACCACAACCGGCACGATTTCGTCGTCGAACATTCCATTCGCCCAGGCGGCCGCGGCCCGCTGGTGGCTGCGCACGGCATAGGCATCTGCCTGTTCCCGGCTGATGTCATAATCCCTGGCAAGATTTTCGGCCGTTTCGATCATGCCGGAGATAACACCAAAACGCTCCGTCGGCTGAGACATAAGGCGTCCGCGCGTCAACCTGTCGTGAAGGGTGATACTGCCGGAACGTTTGCCCCCGCGAAGGTCGGTTGAATAATGTTCGACGTTGGACATTGATTCGACCCCGCCGGCGACAACAACGTCGGACATCCCCGTCTGCACCATCATCGCGGCGTTGACGATCGCCTGTAGCCCCGAACCGCAGCGCCGGTCGAGCTGATAGCCGGGGACTTCAAGCGGCAGGTCGGCAGCCAGCCATGACCAGTGGCCGATGGCCGGCGCCTCGCCGTTGCCATATCCCTGACTGAACACGACATCGTCGACCCGGGCGGGATCGATCTTCGTGCGCTCGATCAGGGCCTTGAGGATGACTGCGCCAAGCTCGCCTGCAGTCATCGGCGAAAGAGAGCCGCCAAACTTGCCCACCGCAGTGCGGATCGGCATGACAATGGCTGCGCGACGAAGGGTCATTTCGGGTCTCCACTCGCCATGTTGCCCACAATACCTGCGTCGATCAGGCGGGCGATTTCGGCGGCAGGCAGCGAGAGCAGATCCGCCAGGACTTCTTCGGTATGCTGGCCATTGCACGGCGCGGGACAAGGATCCCGACGGTGCATTTGGGGAACGGTGGCGAATGTGCCCGCGGCGGGATAGTCGAAGCCGCTGGGATTTGGCACCATCCCGAAAATCGGATTGTTCGCTACCAGCGCTGGATCGTGAACCGCATCAAGCATCCTGCGATAGGGCGAAAAGACGATTCCCCCCGCATCGAAGGCAGTAGACAGATCGGCGTAATCACGCGACCGGATCGCCCGTTCAAACAAGGGATAGAGCATGTCACGCAAGGTATATCGGAGGCCGTCATCCTGTTCGAAAGAAACACCGCGCTCTTGTTCGATGGCCGCAACATCTTCGGAAAGGCCCAGCGCCCCCAGCAAATGGGCCCACTGGCGATGCGTGGCAACGACAATCATTGTCCGCACCCCGTCGCGCGTGGTGAAGTCGCGACCGAACAAACCATAAACTGCATTGCCAAGGCGCGGACGATCCCGGCCCGTATAGAGCATTTCTGCAAGTCCACCGAGGTTGGCGACCGTGCCAATCGCCACGTCTGACAACGGCAGCCGGATCTCGCATCCTTCGCCACTGGTGCTTCGCCACTGCATCGCGGCAAGCATGGCGAATGCTCCGTATGCGCCGGAAATGAGATCCCATGCGGGCAGGACATGATTGACCGGATCGGGGCCCGTTCCAGTCAGCATAGGGTATCCCACGGCATTGTTTATGGTGTAATCGAGCGCGGGCGAGCCATCGGCCCATCCCATTATCCGCAAGGTGACAAGATCCGGACACCCCTGCGCGAGGAGGGCATGGGACAGGAAACCATCCACCGGAAAATTGGTGATGAACTGGCCGGTTGCCCTCACGAGTTCCTGCACTATTTCACGCCCCTCAGGCCTGCGAAGATCAACCGCGACTGACTTTTTTGCACGATTGAGATTCTCCCAATAGAGCGAATCATTCGCCGCCGTCACAGGCCAGCGCCGGTAATCGGGGCCGCCGCCAATCTGGTCGACGCGTATCACCTGTGCGCCAAATTGCGCGCAATAAAGGCCCGCCGTGGGAGAGGCGACGAATGACGATGCCTCAATGATCGATAGGCCATCGAGAAAATTATACATGGCGTTTGATCCGGCCCGCAGGCGAATTGGCCATGCGCCAGGGCGGGGCGGAATGAACCCCCTGGCCGCCCATGGTGCAGCCTGCGGATGAAGTGCAACCCACGAAGGTCAATTCGCCGCCGCAAATTCACGCAGCATGTGCTTAGCGATCTGGAGTTGCAGGATCTGGGTCGTGCCTTCATAAATCCGATATATGCGCGCATCGCGGAAGAAACGTTCGGCATCGTATTCGGCAAGATAGCCGGCACCGCCGTGGATCTGGACGCAGGCATCCACCACGCGGCCGCACATTTCTGTCGCGAAAACCTTGAACGCCGCTGCTTTGCGCAAGATGTTCTCGCCTGCGTCGGCGCGCCGAGTGACATCGTCCATCATGCATTCGGCGGCATAGATTTCGATCTCGCTCTGGGCGAGCATCTGCTGGATCAACTGGAAGTTGGCAATCGGCTCGCCGAATGCCTTGCGCTCGGTCGCGTATCGGATGGCGCTATCCAGCGCCCGGCGGGCATAAGCGGTCGCTGCGGCGCCCACCGACATCCTGCCGTTGTCGAGGCTCATCATCGCGAATGCGAAGCCCTTGCCAAGTTCGCCGCCGAGCAGAGCCTCGCTGCCAACGTGGACATCTTCCAGCCCGATATCGGCGATATGGCTACCCGACTGGCCCATCTTCCTGTCCGACTTGCAGATCGTCACGCCGGGTATGTCAAGCGGGACGATGAATGCCGATATATGGGCGTTTTTGGGCAGATTTTCCATGGCCGTCCGCGCCATGATCAGTCCAACCTTCGCAAAGGGCGAGTTGGTAATATATCGCTTGGTGCCATTGAGAAGCCAGCCGTCGCCGGTCGGCACCGCAGTCGTCTGCAGACCCGCCGCATCTGATCCCGAACCCGGTTCGGTCAGGCCGAAAGCGGCGATTTCACCCGCGGCAATGCGCGGCAGCCATGCAGCCTTCTGCGCTTCTGTTCCACCATTCTTGAGGGCTGAGGCGAACATGCCGACATTGATCGAGATGATCGAGCGGAATGCCGGCATCGCATAACTTAGCGTGTGCATGGTGCGGATATACTGGCTGATGTTCATGCCGGCGCCGCCATGCTCTTCCGGTATGGTCAATCCAAACAGACCCATGTCGCGCATCGCTTCGAGGACGTTTTCGGGGATGAGGTCGGTTTCAATAATTTTGCGCTCGACAGGAATGAGCCGGTCGCGCACGAAGCGTTCAAGCTGTATCAAGAATTGTTCGAAGACTTCTGCATCCATGCCGGCGTTGCTCATCGGTTACCTGTCAGATTGGATCATAAGGAAAGACATGCGCCGAGACTTCATCGGCGCGCGCGAAGCTGCTGCGAAACGAAGGTACAAGCTCGTGGGCAATTGCCTCCGGCGTCCAGCCTTCGACCTTGGTCATCGACCGGATCGGCCGGGGCTTGCAAAACAGGGCGATTTCATTCTTGCGAACCGCGAAAATCTGGTTGGTCACGTCCTTGGATAGGTCGGATGCCAGATAGGCAACCAACGGCGCGATCTTGTCTGCCGACATGGATTGCAACCGTTGGACACGTTCGTGTTCGGCAGGCGTTGTCGCGGGAATTGACGAGGTCATGCGGCTCCACGCAAAAGGCGCGATGCAGTTCGAGCGGACGCCAACTCGCGCCATGTCGAGCGCGATAGACTGCGAAAGCGCGACGACGGCCAACTTTGCCGCCGAATAGTTCGCCTGCCCGATGTTGCCGATCAGACCGCTCGTCGAAGTGAAATGAACGAAACTGCCCGCCTTCTGTTCACGAAAATAGGGCGTGGCGGCCTTGGAAACGTTGAAGACACCAGTAAGATTGACCGCGATGACGCTGGTCCAGTCCGCGTGACTCATCTTGTGCCAGATGCTGTCTCGCAAGATGCCTGCATTGTTCACGACCGCATCGATTCGGCCAAATTTCCGTACCGCATCCTCGATAATGCTCTGCGCCTCCGCCGGATCTGCAACATTACCGAAGTTGGCCGCCGCTTTGCCCCCGGCACCGATGATGTCGTTAGCGGTGTTCTGAGCGAATGCGGTATCGCCGCCGTTGCCCGCCTGCGCCACGCCAGGATCGTTGACGATAATTGCCGCCCCCTGCGCGGCGCAATACAACGCCAGTTGGCGACCTATTCCGCGCCCGGCACCAGTGATCGCGACAACTGATCCATCCAGGCACCGATCCATATCCCGTTCCTCAAATGCAATTAGCCCGACAGGCAGGACTGGCTCAATGCCAGGCTCTGGCAACAAGCTCACCCAGTTCCTCTGCCACTCCGCCAGATGTGCTCGCCAAGGTACAATAGTTGGCAAAGCTTGCCTGGACTGCTGCTTCGGACGACTCGGCACGGGTCAACTGGTCCAGGTCCAGCCCAGCGAGCATTTGGGACTGGACCAGACGTTCACCATGCAACTCTGCCGTCTTCAGCGCCGCATAGGCTGCGGCGTTAATTTCCGACTCAGGCGTACATTGGCACCACTGCTTCATCCAGCGCCGCACCGAACGGACCGGTTGCACGAAGCGTTCATTCGCAGTTGCTGCCGAGTGCTGCGCGGCCTCGATGTCCGAAACAGCGAGAATGGTGCAACGCGCCCCTGCCAACCAAAGGCAAAGCAACACCGTGTTGACGTCACACCCATGCTGATCCTGCAAGGCAAGGCAGGAAGCTGCCACGCCCGGCTTGGCATAAATGTGTAAGGAATAGTCCCATAACGCCGCCGCGTGCTGCTCCACCTGAATTGAAGCTTCATCACCCACTGGCGGCACGGCCGGGCCTTGGTCCGACCGTGCCGAAGTACCCAATCGCGGACCTTGGTGAAAATGCTGACCAGACATGCAACGAGGCCAACCGCCTAGAACGTGCGGGCGCCGAAATGGATTTCCATCATCGGACGCATGACATCCCACCGTTCCAGCTGCGACCAGTGGCCCGAACGGTCGAGAACGTACAGTTCGGCATGCTTGAGATGCTGGATCAGGTATAGGCTGGTGTCGAGCGGCACCACCCGGTCCTGACGGCCATGGAAGATCAGCACTTCGTGCGGCATTTTGCCCAGCAGTTCGGGCGGCATGTTGAGCGTCTCAATGCCGTTCTTCATCGAATCGATCATCTTGACCGCGGTCTTCATGATTCCCGGATCGGTGGCGATCTTGTAACGGTTCTCGACGATTTCCTCCATGCCTTCGAACTTCTCGGCATCGTAGGCGAAGCTGTGCATCACCTGGCGATAGCGGGCATATCGTGGGTCGGAATAGAACGAGAGCAGGCGGATCAGTTCCGGGGTGCGCGGGCCGGGGGCTCCGATCGAACCCATCAGCACCACCTTGTCGATTGTGTCGGGCTCCTCGCTCATCATTTGCAGGGTCAGCGCGCCGCCCATCGAATTGCCTACAACGTGGGCCTTCTTCACACCGAGCGCCTCAAGCAGGCCAAAGCACTGGTCGACCCGGGTGCCGATCCAGCCCATCACGCTGTCAGGCCACGGATCGGGAATCACCGACTGGCCGAAACCGATCAGGTCGGGCGCGATCACGAAGAAGTTTTCGGCGAGGTCCGGCATCAGGTGATACCAGTTGGATGCGGCATGTGCGCCCGGACCCGCACCGTGAAGCAGCAGAATTGCCGGCTTGGACGGATCGCCCGCCAAGAGGGTGTGCGAGGTCAAGCCGCGGCCCGTGATCTTTTCTTCCCTGATAACCCCTTCAGCAGCCATGACATTCTCCCATGTGATCCTGACGATATATTCGCGCGACTCCTTGCCGGAGTTCACAGTCAATTTTGCCGGAGCCTAAGATATCGTTTGACATTGTGCAATGAGTTTTCCCAAGTGTTGCGCATTGGGAGCAGGACACATGACAGGCGAGACATTCGACGATCGACTGGTCGCGCAATTGGCGCAGGAACTCGACCATGCCGAGCAGACCCGCGAACGGATCCGGCCGTTCTCCGTGCGCTATCCAGGCATGCAGATCGAGGATGCCTACCGCATCAACCAGGCCTGGGTCGATCTCAAGCGAGAGCGCGGCCGGGCCGTCTTTGGTCACAAGATCGGCCTGACCTCGCGCGCGATGCAGCAGGCAGCCGGAATCACCGAACCCGATTACGGCACCTTGCTGGATGACATGGTGTTCGAACAGGGCAGCGACGTGCCGACCGCCCGGTTCATCACGCCCAAGGTCGAGGTCGAACTGGCCTTTGTGCTCGGGCGCCGCCTGGAAGGAGCACAGACGACGATTTTCGACGTCCTGAGCGCCACCGACTATGTGGCTCCGGCAATCGAGATCATAGACACCCGGGTGCATCCCAAGGATGCCGAAACCGGAGTGGCGCGCAAGGTCCTGGATACGATCAGCGACAATGCCGCCAATGCCGGAATCATCGTCGGCGGTCTGCCGGCGAAACCCGACGGGCTCGATCTGCGCCGCATCGGCGCCCTGCTCAGCCGCAACGGGGTGATCGAGGAAACCGGCCTTGCGGCAGGGGTGCTTAACCACCCCGCCAACGGCGTCGCCTGGCTGGTACGGCGGCTCGCGCCTTGGGGGCAAGGGCTCGAAGCCGGAGAAGTCGTGCTTGGCGGATCGTTCACGCGCCCGGTCGAAGCGGCGCCGGGCGATGTCTTCAACGCCGATTTTGGCGAGTTTGGTTCAATCGGGTTCCGGTTCGTTTAAGGGGCGAAAATGCAGACACCGGTCAACCGCTTCAAGGCGGCCTTGCGCGAAGGTCCGGTCCAGCTTGGCTTCTGGTTGGCCCTGGCCCATCCAGACATTGCCGAAATCTGCGCGGGCCATGGCTATGACTGGCTGCTGATCGATGGCGAACATGGCCCGCAAACCCTGCCCGGCATCGTCGCGCAGCTGCGTGCGGTCGAGGCGACGCCGCCGTGTTCGGCGATCGTCCGGATTGCCGGCCACGATCCGGTAGCGATCAAGCAGGTTCTCGATCTTGGAGCGCAGACTCTGATGGTTCCGATGGTCGAGACCGCCGAACAGGCCCAGGCCATCGTAACTGCGTCCCGCTATCCGCCTGCAGGCGAACGCGGCCTCGGCGGCGCCCGTGCCGCGCGCTGGGGTGGCTATCCTGCCTATGTCGCAGAAGCCAATGCGCAGGTTTGCATCATCGCCCAGATCGAGACCGCGACCGCCGTCGACAACATTGAGGCGATCGCCGCAGTGGACGGAATCGACGCGCTGTTCCTTGGACCTGCGGACCTGGCCGCGACCGAAGGTTTGCTGGGCGCAATCAATTTCGATGCCCTGTTCAAGCTGACCGGCGAAGCACTGGCGCGGATCGTCTCAACCGGCAAACCGGCCGGGATCCTTTCGCGCGACGAACGCCTCGTCCAGCAGTTCCTCGATGGCGGTGCCCGCTTCATCGCCAACGGGATCGACAGCTTCACGATGGCCAAGGGCGCGGGCGACGGACTCCGGGTCTGGCGTGAGCGTATCGCGGCACAGGGCGGCAACTGAGGCTATGGCAAAACCGGCTTGGCAGACGCCTCGTTCCAGTGACCCGGTCAAACCGCTTGATGGCGTCCGGGTGCTTGAATTAGCCCGCATCCTGGCTGGCCCATGGTGCGGACAGCTGCTGGCGGACCTTGGCGCCGAAGTGATCAAGATCGAACGGCCCCGCGTAGGAGACGATACGCGGCATTGGGGGCCGCCGTTCGTGACAGCAGAAGATGGCACCAATTTGGGAGCGGCTTATTTCCATTCGACCAATCGCGGCAAGCGGTCTTTCGCAATCGACATCGCCAGCGCGGAGGGCCAGGCCATCATTCGCGATCTGGCAAGCGGCGCAGATATCGTGATCGAGAACTACAAGGTCGGCGGGCTGTCGAAGTACGGGCTTGACCATGCCGCGCTTTCCGCACTGAATCCGCGCCTGATCACCTGCTCGATCACAGGGTTCGGACAAACCGGGCCATACGCCCACCGCGCAGGCTACGATTTCATCGCCCAGGCCATGGGCGGCATGATGTCGATGACCGGCGAACCCGATGGCGAACCGCAGAAGGCGGGCATCGCCGTGGCCGATCTGTTCACGGGCATGTACAGCACGGTGGCGATCCTCGCTTCGCTCAACCGCCGGGACCGCACCGGCAGCGGCGCCCACATCGACATGGCACTGCTCGACACCCAGGTGACTGTCATGGCCAATCAGGCGATGAACTGGATGACATCGGGTAATGTGCCGCGCCGGTTCGGCAACGGTCACGCCAATCTGGCACCCTATCAAGCCTTCCCCACGCTTGACGGGCCCTTGGTGATTGCGGCCGGCAACGACGGCCAGTTCGCCAGCTTGTGCCGCGTTTTGCGGTGTTCACTGCATGAAGACCCACGCTTCGCCACAAATCCTGCCCGTCTCTCGAACCGGGCGGAACTGGTCACAACGGTCGAGGGGCGCACGGCCCAGTGGAACCGACAAGCGCTGTTCGACGCGCTTGAAGAGGTTGGCGTGCCAGCCGGACCAATCAACGAACTCGACGAAGTGTTCGCCGATCCACAGGTCATCGCCAGGGGCCTCGCCGCAATGGCCGGAGGGCGCAAAGGCGTCGCCAGCCCGATCGTGATCGACGGGGTGCGAATGGTTTCGGATCTGGCCGCGCCGGGAAGTCCCGAGTCGGTCGGAGACGAATAGGCGGCGCAGTCAGTTCGCAGCCTGAACCGGTATAGGTCCCCCGAACAATCGCCAGCCTTCGCTGAACAGTACAAGCACGATGGTCACGCTCGCCACCCCGAAGAACGAATAGGCCAGAGGCAGCGGGGAACCATTGTAGGCCTGCCCGATCAGTGCGCCCAGCCCCGCGCCAAGCACCAAACGGAAGAACGTCTGAACAGAGGCCGCGGCCCCGGCCACCTTGCCGAATGGCTGCAGGGAAATCGCAGTGAAATTGATGAAGACCGTGATCAGCAAGCACATGTTCGCGGATGTCAGAAGCACGAACTGAAGCAGGGTTTCGCCCGGTCGGGATGCCACATAGATCTGGCCGATCGACACAAGGAAATGGCACAGGATGGCGGCATGGCCGATCCCTCGGATGCCGAAACGGTGTACGATAGCGGAATTGGCAATGCTGGCCAGCATCATCGAGCCCGCCATCAAGCCAAAGATTACCGAATAGGCCCCACCGGCCCCGAAATGTTCGCCGATCAATTGCTGCGAGCTGTTGATGAAGCCGAAGTGAGCGCCGAAAATCAGGGCCATGCCAATGACGTAACCGATCGACCGGCGATTTGTCAGAACGAGGCGGATGTTGCCGAACAATTCACTCGCACCATGAGACTGCCGCCGGGAAAGCGGCAGCGTTTCTTCCATGCGGAAGAAATACCAAGCTGACACTCCCATCGACAGCACCCCGATGACGATGAAGACGGCACGCCAGCCGAGCGCTGTAAAGATCACATAACCCAAACTTGGGGCGAGGGTCGGGACTGCCATAAACAGCATCGCGACAAAGGCCTGCAGCTTGGCCATGTCTTCGCCCTGATAGCGGTCGCGAACGATCGCCAGAGGAAGGACGGTCAGGGCGGAAGAGGCACAGCCAAGCAGCGCGCGGGCCGCCAGCAGGACCGAAAAGTCAGCCACGAAAGCACAAAGCAGATTGATCAGGGCGAACAGAACCATGCAAACCAGCAGGACCGGCCTCCTCCCAAGCCGGTCGGAGATCGTCCCCGGGACGAGCGAAAACAGGCCCGAGCAGATCAGGAAGGTGCCGATGACCCATTGCCGCTGGTTTGAACCGCTTGCTCCCAGATCGGTTGCCATGGCACCCAAAGCCGGAAGCAACGTTGTAAACCCAAGTGACTGCAATGCCTGGATCATCGCCATCATGGCGATGAACTCCCGTTTGCCGATTGGCTCTTTATCGGACAGCGACAACGTTCATACCTTCCGGATGGTCGGGCCTGGCAGCGCCCCCGCCATGAAGCCGGTCCACCAATATGGAGGCCCGTCCACTTCTGATGTAAAGCCGCAGGAGCTATCCTTGCCAGCCGATCGCACGACTCGCTGCTATGGCCGCCGAAAGGATCTTTTCGATCTTCGTCTTCGAATAAAAATGCTTGTCCTGAACTCGCGAGAGAACGCTCATCGTCGCAACAAGCCTGTTCGCGGAATCAAACACAGGTACACTCAAGGCAGAGAGACCAGGCACAACCGTACCCTGTGTGGTCGCGTATCCCAGCTCGCGCGCTTGGACTATCTGCCTTTCCAGTTCGTCGTCGGAAACCACCAGCCCGCTGGCGCGCTCTTGCTCGATGACGGGCTGGGTCAAAGTTCGTGAACAATGGGTCAAATACAGGATGCCAGTCGACGAAGCCTGCAATGGCAAAACAGAGCCGACGTGCAAACTGGTAAACAGGGGCAGACCGCCATCGATCCAGCGAATCACCGATGGCCCGTAATTACCCCAGACCGCCAGCAACCCTGTCGTTTGCAGTTCTTCCAGCACGCTCGCCAGATTATCGCCAGCGATCCGTACCGGCTCCACCCGCGCCAGCGCGGCCATGCCAATACGAACTGAAAACTCACCTAGTGCATAGCGGCCATTCTGGACATTCTGCTCGACCACGCCTGTATTGACAAAAGCCAGCAGGTAACGGTGTGCCTGGCTGCGTGACAGACCCGATTTCTCGGCAACTTCACGCAGATGTGCGCCATCCCTTGGGCAATCCATCAAGGCCCTGAGGACGCGAACACCAATTTCCACGGACTGGATAGCCTTGCGCGGCGAATCATTCGCGCTCAAATCTTCGGGAGGCAAGCGCTCGTTAGCCTGATGTTCGATTTCATCACCTTTAGCTGTAAGCTGGCTAGCCTTGCGTGCGTTCATCGGTATTCCCCTTCACCAGCCACTCCCCGGCCCCAAAGCCCCTTGCATTATGGGAAAGGAGTTGCATATTGTCCAACGAATAGTGTAAGGTGCAAACGCGTGCAACGGGATGATCTGAGTCAATTGCGACAAAGAGGCCGAGCGTCAACCCAACCAGGCGCTTAAAAACCAGTGAGAGGAAAGGAAGTCGGGTAATGGCTGCAATCGCGTTTCCCAGATCGTCCGAAGAGCATTTCGAAGAGTTGCGAAAGGCGCCCGTTCTCGCCCTGCCGACAGCTCTCTTGTTTGTCGTTTCCATGGCAGGGATCGCAACGACCTGGTACCTGGCGCTGAACGCTATGCTTCCGCTTTGGGTCGGTGCGATCTCAAACGGCCTCGTCACCTATCTGCTTTTCAGCGTGATCCACGACGCCTCGCACAAGTCGCTGTCGAGCGTTGGCTGGATCAACGAATCGATCGGCGCGATCGGCTTGTTCTTCCTCTTTCCCTATGCCCCGATGGTCCTGCTCCGCCGGGTCCACAACAAGCACCACACGCATACCAATGGACCCAAAGACCCCGACCGGTTCGAGCATGAATCGCCCTGGTGGCAGGTTCCATTCCGCTGGACCTTCTTCGATGGTGCCTACATCTGGTATTTCGTCAAATATGGTCAGAACGTGCGCAAGAAACATGGCACCGAACTGCTTGTCTTCTATTCGCTCCTCGCGCTGCTGTTCGTTGCGGCAATTTACTTCGGCTTCGGCTGGGAACTGTTCATGCTGTGGTTCGTGCCGTCACGGATCACGCTGTTCATCATCGCCATCGTCTTCGTCATCCTGCCACATCATCCCGCGATCATCGCGCAAGACGAAGACCCTTACATGGCGACAACCATGCGGTTCGGCTGGGAATGGTTGCTCAACCCGCTGCTGGTTTATCAGAATTACCACCTGATCCACCACCTCTGGCCTGAAATCCCGTTCTACCGGATGCACAAGGCCTATTACCTCAAGTACGATGAAATCAACGCCAACCGCATCCCGCGCCAGAAAGCCTTCGCCCTGAAGCCCGAGAACTATGACGACCACTTTGCGGTTCGCCGGGAACTCGACCAGGCGCAAGGCAAGGCAAGGCCTGCCTAACGAAATAACGGCCGGACCGTTCGGTATGGTCCGGCCGTACCTCCAGACCGGGAAACGCACTGATGGCCAAGCAACTTCACCTTGGCGCGTTCATGCGCCCGGTCAGCATCCACACCGGAGCCTGGCGGTATCCAGGTGCCTTACCCGACGCGAACTTCAGCCTGGCAGCGATCCAGCGCTTCATCCGCAGCCTTGAAGCTGCCAAGTTCGATTATTTCTTCATGGCTGATCACCTCGGCGTGCTCAACCTGCCACGCCAGGCGCTGATGCGCAGCCACACTGTGACCTCGTTCGAGCCATTCACGTTGCTTTCCGCACTGGCCGGGGTGACTGAGCGAATCGGCCTCGTCGCAACGGCCTCGACCACTTACGACGAGCCGTTCCATGTCGCGCGCCGCTTTGCCTCTCTCGATCACATCAGCGGCGGGCGGACCGGCTGGAACGTGGTGACCACTTCGAATCCGGACAGCAGCCGCAACTTCGGCCTGGAGACCCAGCCAGATCACGCCGCGCGCTATCACCGCGCCCGCGAGTTTCATGACGTTGTGACCGGGCTGTGGGACAGTTTCGCCGACGATGCCTTCGTTATGGACGCAGCAAAGGGCATCTATTTCGACCCCGCCCGGATGCGTGCGCTGAACCACAAGGGCGAGCATTTCTCGGTCACCGGGCCGCTTAACATCGCCCGTCCGGTTCAAGGCTGGCCGGTCATCTTCCAGGCCGGTGCCTCGGACCCGGGCCGCCAGCTCGCTGCCGAAACCGCCGAAGCCGTATTTGCTGCGGAATCGACGCTGGAAGGCAGCAAAGCCTATTACGACGACGTCAAAGGGCGGGCGGCGACGGTAGGACGCAATCCCGATCACATCAAGATCATGCCGGCCGTATTCCTGGTTGTTGGAGACACCGTCGAGGAAGCCCACGCGAAGCGCGCGAAACTGGACAGCCTGGTCCACTACGACAGCGGCATCCATTCACTGTCCGGCATGCTGGGTCACGACGTATCGGGCTTCGATCCCGATGGCCCCCTGCCCGACATCCCCGAATCCAACGCCAGCAAAAGTTCGCGGCGGTTCATGATCGAATTGGCCAGAGCTGAGAGCCTGACGATCCGCCAGCTCGCCGCGAAGGCCGGCAGCTATGGCGGTTTGGCTTTTGTCGGCACCGCCAAGACCATCGCCGACGAGATGCAGCATTGGCTTGAGCAAGGCGCTTGCGACGGTTTTACCACCATGTTCCCTTACCTGCCGGAAGGCCTGGAAGACTTTGCCGGCAAGGTTGTGCCCGAACTGCAGGCGCGCGGCCTGTTCCGCACCGAATACGAAGGCGAAACGCTGCGCGACCATCTAGGCCTGCCGCGCCCGGACAACCGCTTCTTCGCCTGATGCGGTGAGCCGGTTTGTCATCATCGGCGCCGGGGCAATCGGCAGTTTCCTGAGCACGCGGTTGCACAACGCCGGGCATGAAGTTCTGCTGATCGCCCGAGGAGCGCGGCTCGAGGCCTTGCGAAACACGGGCGTGCTGCTGTCCGAAGGCGGGGCCGAGCGGCAAGTGCGTGTGCCGGTGTCCGCAGCATGCGATCCCGCAACGCCGCCGGATCATGCCATCCTGGCAACCAAGACGTTTCAGATCGAATCGGCGCTTGCCCTGCTCGAACCACTGCGCGGAAGCCGCTTCACGCTGCTGACGGTGCAGAATGGGGTCGAAGCACCCGGCATCGCCCAGGCCGCCCTGCCCCGCGCTGTCGTGCTTGGCGCACGCATGCACGGCTTCTTCGAGCTGGAAGACGGGATCGTGCGCCACACCGGCGTCCCCGCCACGCTGCTGGCCGGCCCGGTCGCCGATCGCGCAACCGACCCGGCTGCCGGACAGGCCTCGGCAATCCTTGCGGGCGACCTTATTGCCGCTGGGGTCCCCACCACTCTGACAGGCGACATGCGCCCAGCGTTGTGGGACAAGTTCCTGATGGCCGCGACGATCGGCGCGGTGGCCCCGGCGTTCGGCCTGAAGGTCGGTCAGGTGCTGGGCCATCCCCAGGCCAGCGCGCTTTTGCGCGAGGCCATGGCCGAGGTCGAACGGATCGCAGCGGCGTTGGGCATCGAATTGCCGCCCGATTGCATATACGAGAAGCTGGACTTCATCGGCCGCTTTCCACCCGACGTCACCAGTTCGCTGCAGCGCGATCTCGAAGCGGGCAGACCGTCGGAATTCGTCCACCTCAGTGGGGCCATACCCCGCTTCGCGCGACAGGCCGACCTGCCCTGCCCGGCCACAGACGAAATCCTCGCGCGGCTGCGCGCCCGCGGGCTTCAACCTGATTGATCAGACGATATCCCGCTCCATCGCGCGCCTGGCAAACCATGCACCCGCCATGATCACAGCATGCGCGGCCAAGGTCGTCAAGCCGACCCACAAGGCTTCGCCGCTCCAAACGACGCTATAGATGTCCCAGGCGGAGCCGACGAGTTCGGTCAGCACGATCACCGGAACCAGCGCCCAGTAGCGCAACGGATCGCGCGCGCCCCACAACGCCACGAGGCCGATTGCTGCCAGTTGGATGCCAACGATCAACCAGGCATCAAGCAGCAGGCCGAAAGACGGCGTCCCCTGCCCCAGCGCAATACCGGGGTAGATCAGCCGCAGGGCCCCCGCATAGACCGGCGGCCAGAGCAGCACGAGATTGCAGAGATACCAGATCCCCACGGCGATCAGGTAAGTGCGCAGAACCTTCATGGCGGCCTCCTCAGGCGATCGCGAAGATATCCGATGTGGCGCAGGCGATGCGCGCATCCTTGTGCGGCGCATAGTCCGGATCGTTCATGAAGGCGTCGATCGCCTCCATCGAAGGAAACCGGATCACCACGACATAGTCAGGTGCGGCTCCCTCGCCCTCATAACGGACGAACTCGTGCGAACGGCAGACCATTTCCCCGCCGTGGCGTCCGACCAGCGCCGGAACTGCGGCCATATAGCCTGCCACCCAGGTTTCGTCGTGCGATTTGATCGATCCGATGAAATAGGCAGCCATCACTCCGTTTCCTTTGGTCAGCGCCGGGACCGCCAGCTTTCCCGCTAGAGCCCCAGCAAGGTGTTGCGAACAGCTTGCGCAAATCCCGCAGTTGTCCCGTTTCCGCCAAGATCGGGGGTCCTCGCGATATCGGGCGCAATGAGCGCCGTTTCGAGTGCGCGCATCACCAGCGCGGCGGGCTCGGTTTCGCCGAGATGCTCCAGCATCATTGCACCCGACCAAATCTGGCCGATCGGATTGGCGATGCCCTGCCCGGCGATGTCCGGGGCAGACCCGTGGACCGGCTCGAACATCGAAGGGAACCGCCGTTCGGGGTTGAGGTTAGCAGAAGGAGCCACAGCGATGGTGCCAGTGATTCCCGGCCCCAGATCGGAAAGGATATCACCAAAAAGGTTCGAACCAACCACCACATTGAACCGTTCGGGCGACATCACAAAGCGTGCGGCGAGAATATCGACATGATACTGATCGGCGGCAACATCGGGGTATTCGGCGCCGATCGCGGCAAAGCGCTCGTCCCAGAACGGCATCGAATGATAGAGTCCATTGGACTTCGTCGCGCTGGTCACATGCCTGCGCCCGCTCCGCCGAGCGAAGTCGAAGGCATAGCGCAAGATGCGGTCGGTGCCCCGGCGGGTGAAGATCGCCTGCTGGACGACGATTTCGTTCTCGCCAGTTCCGGTCCGACCGCCGATCTGGGAATATTCGCCTTCCGAGTTTTCGCGCACCACCCAGAAATCGATGTCGCCGCGAGCCTTGTCGCGCAGGGGCGAAGCGATGCCCGGCAGCAGCCGCACCGGACGCAGATTGACGTACTGCTCGAACTCGCGCCGGATCGGCAACAGCAGCCCCCACAGCGAGATATGATCGGGTACCCCGGGAAAGCCGACCGCGCCGAGGAACACCGCATCATGATCGCGCAACCGGTCTAGCCCATCATCGGGCATCATCTTGCCGGTTTTGAGGTAGGTCTGGCAGCTCCAGTCGAAGTGCCGGAATTCGAGCACGAAACCGCACTTGGCCGCTGCCGCCGTCAGCACCGCGATTGCGGCAGGCACCACTTCGCGGCCAATTCCATCTCCCGGAATGCTGGCGATGGAATAACGCCTCATGGTCAATCTTTCCCTACAGATAGCTGTTCAAAGTCTTGAGCACCCGATAAGCGCTGAGAAAGGCTGGCGCAGGAACCTGCAGTTGCTCCGCTGCCGCCGCGAGCGGCCCCAGGACCTCGTCAACTTCCATCCGCCGGCCCGCCACGAGATCGTCATGCATCGAGGTGCGGACGGGACGGTTTTCCGGCTTGAATCTGGTGCCCATCGCCATGACACCGTACACTGCCTCTTCAAAGCTTTCACGGTCAATCTCGACCAATCTGGATACAGGCGCGAAATAGTTCTGCGGTTCGTAGCCAAGTGCCTTGTAGATCGCCAGCAGATCCTTGACGACGTGGACATAGTGTTCGGCGCCTTCGCGAACCGCCACACCATCCACAAAATCGAGCTTTGGAAGCGCGCCCAGCGTACTGGCGCTCCACGACGATGCTCCACCGACCTGAACCACTTTTTCCCAATGGACATGGACGATATCGGGAGTTGAGCGCGAACCCATGCCCGCAGCGTCGAGCGCTACGGCCATGATCCGCGTGCGCTCGCTCTCCCCGCCTTCCAGCTCGCCGAAATAGGCGGTGACGGGAACCGCCATGTGATTGAGCGCCTTGCCCGGTTCGAGCAGGGTCGCCCCGTCCATGATCGAGCCGCCGATCACCTTGTCCTTGCCAAACGCGGCCTGGAGTTTGCCTTCCTTGCCCACGCCGTTCTGCAAAGTCAGCGCGCAAGCGGTGCGATCGACCAACACCTGCGCATCGGCCAGCGCCTGATCGGTACCCTTGGCCTTGGTCAGCAGGATGTAATAGTCGATGTCGCCTTCAACCTCCTCGGGCGTTTCGACCGCGAAGAGGTTTTCGCGCTGGACGAATTGCGCCCGCACACCCGAAATACTCAGGCCATCCCGGCGGATCGCCTCGACATGGGGCTTGCGCGCAATCAGCGTGACCTTGTGGCCGCCGCGCGCCAGGAATCCGCCGATGACCGAGCCTAGCCCGCCGGCACCGTGGAAACAGAAATGCAATTGCTTGGACATGCTTTGGGATTCCCGTTGGTTCGGCTCAGGCAATGCCCAGTTCGACCAGCTTGGCCCTGATCTGCTCTTTCTTTTCCGGCGTCACATCAGCCACCGGCGGCAGGATCGGGCCAGCCTTGAGGCCAATCGCTTCGTACCAGGCCTTCACATTGGCAAGTGCGCTGGCATAGGTCGCGGTGCGGGCGATATCCCACAGGAAGTTGTCGTGATAGAATTCGCGGACTTCGCTGAGCTGATCGGAAGCGGCCCGCGCTTCCTCCCATTTTCCTTCATGCGCCAGGCGGATGTATTCCTTGGCGAAATGGCGCTTCTTGCCGTACAGCATGTAAGACAATTCACCCCAGCAAACGGTGCCGCCAAGACGCAGATCGTCGAGGAAGAAGTATTCGAATGGCTCCATCGTGTTGAAGCCTTCGGGCATTAGCTGGCGGATTTTGATTGTCTCGGCACGGCTCATGGCACCTTGTTTGACGCCGATCACGGTATCGATATCGGCCAGGCGGCGCATCAGGTCCCAGCTCAGCACGGTTCCCGAAACCGGGGTCCGGTAGAGGCAGACGGCCAGATCGGTGTTGTCGGTCAGGAACTTGAACCAGGCATAGATTTCGTCGTCGCGCTTGAGCTGCACAACCGGGTTGATCACCTCAGCCCCGTTATACCCGAGCTTCTCGACGAACTGCATCTTCTCGATCGCGGTATAGACGCTGGGATCGAGCACGATGGTCCACAGATCGAGCCGCCCGGCATTCGCCTCGGCGACGATCTCGTGATAGCGAAACCAGTCTGACGCTGAGACGTTCCAACATTCGGAGATGAACCCGCCGACGGCCAAGCCATCTACGCCCATTTCGACATATTTATCGATGTTGTAGCGGATACCGTCCACATCGAACTTGTAATCGGCGGTCATCGGGGTAATCGGACACTGATAGAAGCCCCTGACGGTCTTCGTAGCCCAAGCCTTGGCGTCCTTACGATCATATTCCATTGATGTGCACCTCATCTCGATTTGGTTCAGAATTTCAGCTTGCATCTGCCGTTCATGAAGGCGCCAGCGCCGCCTGGGCCGCAGCCAGTCGGGCAATCGGCACCCGGAAAGGCGATGCGCTGACATAGTCCAACCCGATCTCCTCACAGAAAGCGATCGTGGCCGGATCGCCGCCGTGCTCGCCGCAGATCCCCAGTTTAAGGTCGGGCCGAGTTTCGCGCCCTTTGCGCGATGCCATTTCGATCAGCTTGCCGACCCCTTCGATATCGAGAGTGACGAACGGGTCCTTGGCGATAATGCCTTTTTCCACATAAGCACCCAGGAAACGCGCCGCATCGTCGCGGCTGATGCCCAGCGTAGTCTGGGTCAGATCATTGGTTCCGAACGAGAAGAATTCCCCGCTTGCAGCGATTTCGTCGGCAACCAGGGCTGCCCGCGGCAGCTCGATCATGGTGCCAACGCTAAAGGCGATCCGCTCGCCTTTTTCGGCGAACACGACTTCAGCTACCCTGTACAGGGTATCCTTCAGTGATTCGAGTTCACGCGGCAATCCGACCAGCGGGATCATGATTTCGGGACAGACCGCCATGCCCGCCTCGCCCGCGACTTCGAGCGCAGCCTCGAAAATCGCGCGAGCCTGGATTTCGTATATTTCGGGATAGACCACGCCAAGTCGGCAGCCTCGATGCCCCAGCATGGGGTTGGTTTCCGCCAATTCGATTGCGCGATTCCGAACCTGCTCCACGTCAATACCCATCGCCCGCGAAAGCTCGGTGAACTCGCTATCCGTATGCGGCAGAAACTCGTGCAGCGGCGGATCGAGGAGGCGGATGGTGACTGGCAAGCCTTCCATGATCTCGAAGATTCGTCGGAAGTCGGCGCGCTGTTCGGGCAAAAGCTGGTCGAGCGCGGAGCGTCGTTCCTTTTCGCTGTCGGCCAGGATCATCTGCCGCATAGCGAGGATCCGACTTTCATCGAAGAACATGTGCTCGGTTCGGCAAAGCCCGACCCCTTCGGCCCCGAACCGGCGGGCCATTTCGCAATCGAGCGGGGTTTCCGCGTTGGTCCGAACCTTCAGGCGGCGATGCTTGTCAGCCCATGCCATCACCGTTGCGAAATCGCCCGAAAGTTTGGGCTGGATTGTCGGTAGTTCGCCCAGGAACACTTCGCCGGTCGAACCGTCGATCGTAATGAATGCGCCCTCTTCGAGCCGCTGGCCGCCGATCTCGGCGACCCGCGCGACCGGGTCGATCTTGAGACTGGCGGTGCCCGCCACGCATGGCCGGCCCATACCCCGCGCGACCACGGCCGCGTGGCTGGTCATGCCGCCGCGCGCCGTCAGAATGCCGGTTGCGACGTGCATGCCATGGATGTCGTCAGGCGACGTCTCATGCCTGACGAGGATGACCTTCTCTCCAAATTCGGCCCACCGTTCCGCTGTTTCCGCATCGAATACCACACCCCCCGAGGCTGCCCCGGGCGAGGCAGGCAAACCCTTTCCGAGCAGCACCCGCGGCGCATTCGGATCGAGCGAGGGGTGAAGCAACTGGTCGAGCGAGGCCGGGTCGAGGCGGAGCAGCGCGGTCACTTCGTCGACCAGGCTCTCTTCGACCATGTCGACGGCAATCTTGAGCGCGGCCATGGCAGTGCGCTTGCCCGAACGGGTCTGAAGGAGGTAGAGCCTGCCGCGTTCGACTGTGAATTCGATGTCCTGCATGTCGCGATAGTGGCGCTCCAGCAGTTCGAACACCTCAGCAAGTTGAGCATAGGCCTTCGGCATCGCTTCCTGCATTGAGGGAAGCCGCGCACCTGCGGCTTCGCGGGCAGCCCTGGTCAGATACTGGGGCGTGCGGATGCCGGCGACAACATCCTCACCCTGGGCGTTGGCCAGCCATTCGCCGTAGTAGGCCTTCTCGCCGGTTGCAGGGTTGCGGGTAAAGGCGACACCGGTAGCGCTGGTCTCGCCAAGATTTCCGAACACCATGGCCTGGACGTTAACCGCCGTGCCCCAATCTCCGGGGATATCGTTCAGGCGCCGGTAGACCTTGGCTCGCGGTGAGTCCCATGAGAGGAACACCGCCTCGATTGCCGTCCAGAGTTGTTCATGTACATCCTGAGGAAAGGCCGCGCCGTGATGGGCAAGCACGAGATCCTTGAAGGTCGCGATCAGGCCGCGCAGATCGTCCACTCGAAGATCGATATCCTCATCGACGCCGCGATCTTCCTTGATGCGGTCAAGGGCTGCCTCGAATACGCCATGCTCGATTTCGAGCACGACACTGGAATACATCTGGATGAAGCGGCGATAACTGTCGAGCGCGAACCGCTCATCCCCGGAGGACTGGCCCAGGCCGGTGACGGTCGCATCATTGATGCCAAGGTTGAGGATCGTGTCCATCATCCCCGGCATGGATACCCGCGCTCCCGAACGCACCGAGACCAGCAGGGGATCGCGAGGATTGCCGAACGTCTTGCCCGTCGCCCGTTCGACCAGCCCCAAAGCAGCCGAAACCTCATCGCGGATGCGATCAAGTGAAGCTCTGCCGTGGTCAAGATAAGCGAGGCATTCGCCGGCGGAGATCGTGAATCCAGGCGGGACGGGCAGCCCGATCCGCGCCATCTCGGCGAGGTTGGCCCCCTTCCCGCCCAGGACGCGCTTGTCGAGGTCAATCTGACCTGCGACCAGAACGCCGGAACCGAAGGGAAACACACTCGACATTGTTAAATTCCTGAGGTTCAGGTGCAGGTCCAAGGCGGCGCAATTCGATTGGTGCGCCGCCCCAGAAGCGATCTACATTTTGAGAATGGCCTTGATCGCCTTGCCGGTCTTTTCGGTATCCTCGACGGCCTGGTTGATCTGGTCGAGATCATAGAAGGTGCAGAGCTTCTCGAACGGGAACAGCCCGGCCTTCTGCATCGCAATCAGTTGCGGGATGAAGACCTGCGGGGTGCTCGATCCTTCGACTACGCCACGCAACTTGCGGCCAAACAGCATGTTGTTCATGTCTAGCGAAAATTCGGTGCCCAGCTGCGCCCCGCCGACCACTGCGGTTTCACCCATGTTGTGCGTGCTGTCCACCGCCGAGCGCAGCACCGCTGGAATGGCGGTAGTATCCATGGCATAGTCGGCGCCGCCACCGGTCATCGCGACGATCGCTTCCTGAGCGTTGACCGTGTTGGCGTCGATCACATCGGTGGCGCCCAGTTCACGCGCCAGTTCCAAGCGGCCTGCGTTGCGGTCAACCGCGATGATCTTGAGGCAGCCCGAGGCCTTGGCGGCCATCACTGCGCTGAGGCCCACCGACCCGGCCCCGAAGATCGCGATCGAGGAGCCAGGTTCGGGACAAAGCGCATTGAGGATGCTGCCCGCCCCGGTCTGGATGCCGCAGCCCAGTGGGCCCAAAAGTTCGATCTGTGCGTCGTCGGCAACCTTGACGCAGTTGTTTTCCGACGCGATCGAATAGGTCGCGAACGAGGATTGCCCGAAGAAGCAGGCGTTGACCTCTTGGCCGTGGCGGGTAATCGGCGTCGAACCATCCAGGCGGCGGCCCATGAAATTGAGCGGGAACAGGCTCGGACAGTAGGCCTGATGCCCCTTGAGGCACGATGGACAGGTGCCGCAATAGCTGAAGGAGAGCACGACCTTGTCGCCTGGCTTGACAGTGGTCACGCCGCGTCCGACCTTTTCGACAACGCCCGAACCTTCATGGCCCAGCACCGCCGGCAGCGGCGTCGGGTAATATTGATCGCGAACCGTCAGGTCGGTATGACACATGCCAGCTGCAGCAACCTTGACCAGCACTTCGCCGTCGCGCGGATCCTCGATTGAGACGTTATCCAGAACGAATTCACCACCCTGACGCTCAATAATTGCCGCGTATGCGTCCATTATTTCTCTCCCGTTTCCTGATTTCTATTTGATCGAATTTGCTTATGCGAAGAAATAGAGATTCTTGTCCTGCACGACGCGCGCGTCGATATTCAGCTTCCTGCTGAATACCTTGAAGCCGCTGTCTGTTTTCCGCAGCTTGTCTTCGCGTCCCAGCGTGTGCACGTAAACTTCGCTCTGTCGGCGATTGCGGTGCACCAGAACATTGGAGAACACCTCGAATTCAAACGGTGCAATTTCGAATGCTTCGACATTGGTAACGAAATAGCGGATTCGTGATGGCGGATCTTCCATCCATACCTGGCCCGTCAGCAACCGGTCGACCCGCTGCTGCAGCTCGGCATAGTCATCGTTGTAGATTGCGGCATCCCCCGGGGTTGGATCCGGGCGGCGGTCACGTGCAAACCGCTGTTCGTAAACTGGCATCCAGTAATGGATATCTTCGGCGATTACAGTATCGAACCATTGGCGATATTGCTGGTTTTGCAACATCCGCACCTCGGCGGAATAGTGACTGACGATGGCATGATGCAGTTCCATGCCTACGGGCTTGCGTGTTTCGGTCATCTTGCGGTCCAGATTGCTGTCGGGATCAGTCTTGCGGCTCGGCTTGCTTCGCCGACAGACGTTCAGGCCAGAAATTACGGTTGGTCCACATTGCATCCCAGGTATCGTCATTGGCCCGGATGGCGGCCCAATCTGGCGCATCGAGAATTTCTTGCCAGAAACGATAAAAGCCTCGATACGAGGTTTCGCCGATGAAGCTGACCCCGACAATTCCTGGATAGACGGGGTGCGGCCCTTCGCGGTCCTTGCCCATGCTCGAATTCATCCGCCCCTTTCGGGTGATGATACCGTTGTTGTTGTAGGTGGCCGACGACATGTTTTCGCCATCGTCGCTTTCGAGCGTTCCCGCCGTACCAAATGAACGGATCGCTTCGCGCTGGATCGACCGCTTAGTTTCGGTGTCGGCATTCTTCGGCACCATGGTATAGGTCCAGACCTCGATTTCATGCGGCCCGCGCGGATGCCAGATCTTGAAGGTGTTGGTTCCGTAGAGGAACGAACAGTTGGGGAAGATCGACGTATTCCAGTGACCGACATAGAGCCGTTCGCGCTCCGGCCCGAATTTTTCGCGAATTCCGCCCCGCGTCTGCTCGAGATATTTGACGTACCCGTCGCGCTTGACGTGGATCGCAGTCGCCGCATTATCGATCAGGCCAAACCCGTGGCCATGCCGCATGGTGAATTGCAGACCAAGGTCGTCAAACGGCATGTCGGCGCGATTGCCCGACAGGCCAGCCAGCTCGCCCCCGATCATCTGGAGAGCGGCGGCATGCGTCCAGCCCACGTGATACCCATCGCCGACGAAGTTCTCGGTCGGGACTTTCCAATTGCAGGCGAGGGTGCTTTTCAACGGCGGCCCGACCAGTTCCAGACCACCGTCCGGACCGTCCCAGATCGTATCGAGGTACCAGCAGAAGTCCCCCAGATAGTCCTCAAGCGATGGCGCTTCGGGATCATGGCAGCCGAAAATGAAGCCCTTGTAAGTTTCGACCCGGATCGGCGCGAGCCCTAGCTTGGATTTGTCGAGATCGCTGTGATAGCACCGCTCTTCCATCGGAACATCGACGAGCGAACCATCCTGACCGAAAACCCAACCATGATAATTGCACACGAACGCCTTGGCGCTGCCGCTGTCAGCATGACAGATCTGGTTGCCGCGGTGCGTGCAGGAATTGATGAACGCCTTCAGCGAACCGTCCGGCTGCCGCGACAAGATGACACGGTCTTCTGCCATGTACGTCGTAATGAAGTCGCCCGGTTTGGGAACTAGCGAATCATGCCCGAGCATGAGCCAGCATCGCGAGAATATTCGCTCCAGCTCCAGCTGATAGACATCTTGATCCCAGAACACCCGGCGAGACTGGCTCGCACCGGCGTTATCGACGAGTGCCGACGATCCATTCATCGCATCGCTCCCATGCTTTTTGTTACGAGTGCCGCATAGTCGATTCGTGCTATACATGCAACGCGATGCACCATATGCAAAACCTACCGTTGGCGCAAGGACGATTCTCAAGGGGCGTTTGTGGGGAGAATGTTAGGTTGCAAGATGCCGATAGCAACACGTCCAGCATCCTTGGTCTTGGGTCCAGGCTCTGGCAATCACCAGCCCTATTGCTGTGTCTGGCCTCGTTCTTTTGGGCCCTGAATCCGATCGTCGGGCGGGCGGCCAAGGACTTGCTCTCACCTGTGACTCTGGCGTTCTGGCGGTGGGTGGTGGCGCTGGTCTTCGTGCTCCCTTTCGCTTGGCGGCACCTCCGCGACGACCTGCCCGCCATTGTTGGCGGCTGGCGGTTCCTTGGGCTCCTCGGGGCTGTAGGGGTGGGGCTGTTTTCTTTTCTCGTCTATCAAAGCCTGCAGTTCACCACCGCGACCAACAATCTTCTGTTGCAATCGACCATGCCGGTGATGACCCTGCTCATGCCAGTTGTGCTGTTTCGGGAGAGGGTGCGCCCGATCCTCCTCGTTTGCGCACTCCTTTCGATCACCGGAATCGCGTGGATCATGACCAAGGGGCATCCCGACTATCTGCGCTGGGATGCGCTGAACCGAGGCGATCTGCTCGCCATCATTGCGGTTTTTCTCTATTCCGCCTATGCCACCTTCCTGCGCCGCGCACCGGCGATGCACCACCTCAGTTTGCTGGCTGTCCTGTTCGGGGTCGGGATCGCGGCTTTGAGTGTGCCCTATGCCTGGCACCTCTGGTGGGCTGGCCTGACCGTGGCTTCACCTGCTGCGCTCGCATCGCTGCTCTATATCGGGATATTTCCTTCGCTGCTGTCCTACGCGCTGTTCAATCGCGCGGTCGCCTTGGTCGGCTCGGGCCGCGCGGGGGTCTACATGAACCTGCCATCGGTGCTCGGGGTCCTGATGGCCGTACCTCTGCTTGGAGAACGGTTCGCAAAATACCACCTAATCGGTTCGCTGTTGGTGGTTGCATCAATCCTCTTATCGCGTCGGGTCAAGACATAAGGTCAATGAGGCCCTGGCTGCTGCGGCGTATAGCAGAGCAGTCGCGGAATTTATGGTTCGCTCAAAGTCCTTGGCGAGGCGTCGGTTTCGATTGCTCCATGCGAAGTTCCGCTCGACGACCCATCGCCTTGGATGGACGACGAAGCCGGTCTGATCGGCGAATTTCCGGACGATTTCGACGGTCATGGCGGTAGCGTTGCGGACGCGATCGCTGTTGTAGGCGCTGTCGGCGAAGATATGTTCAACGCAAGGGTGGCGCTGGCGCGATTGCTTGAGCAGCGGCACAGCGCCATCGCGATCCTGCACCTCAGCGCTATGGACCAGCAAGGCGAGTGTCCGGCCAGGGCTTGCGGCCAGACAGCGCGCCCATTCGCCTCGTCCAGCGCGTGGCTGGAATTAGGCCGAGATTTGATGAACCGGACGATCTCCTTGGGACTAAAACTGAAGGCGTTGGCACGTCGCTTCCAAGCCGCGCCTTCATGGCGGCGTCGGCGGCGTTGAAGTCATTACAGAGAAGTACACGCGCGAACCGCGCGATGAGCGGACGCGTCGCGGAGCAGGCGCGTCTATTACCCTGGCGTATCCGGCGAGCTGATCGAGGAGCTTCACCACGCCCGCGGCTCCCGTCTCAGCGGGATCGCTCGACGCTTCGCCGGTGACGACTACTGCTACCGAGCGGGCTGCCGGTTTGGCGGACACCGAGATAGGTTCAACCAGGCTACGCCAGCTTCCCGTTCGAAATCTATGGGGCTGAGATAGCCAAGGGTCGAGTGCCGCCGGGTCCCCGCCTTGCGCCTGCTCAGGCGATTGGCGACGGGGCCATGAAGACCGCGCGCGATCGGGGCGAGAGCGCGCGAATGGTAGGAACGATTGGGGAGGCGTCGCGCCAGCTCGTCGCAGATCTGATCAAGACGGGGGATCGATGGACAATGAAATCGGCTGCGTGCCTCCGGCGCCGGAGGCACGCGATAAGAACCGCCGCCGCTAATTGCATCGAGAGGACCGCAATTGGCTATGCTGATATCAAAGCATATTTCAGAGCCCGATCCGAAAGTTGTTGAGCAATACCAGCATGTTGTGATTCACGCCTCTTTGCGACAAGAAGGAGTGGATGGTGGCATGGACTGGTATTGCCCGGCGTGAGCATAGTCGGGAAGGTTTGCGATATCCATCGGATATGACGGACACGGAGTGGGTGCTGGCAGCACCTTTCGTTCCACCGGCGAGGCGAGGTGGCCGACGCCGGACTACCGACATGCGCGAGGTTCTGAACGCGATGCTGTACATCGCGGCAAGCGGGTGGGCGTGGCGGCTTCTGCCGAAGTGCTTTCCTCCGGTATCGACGGTGCGGCGCTATTTCTATGCCTGGCGCGATGCCGGTCTGTTCGACGCGATCAACACGGTGCTGGTCATGAACCTGCGGGAAATCGAAGGGCGTGAAGCTTCGCCCAGCGCCGGAGTGATCGACAGCCAATCGGTCAAGACCACCGAAAGTGGCGGAATCTCGGGCTATGACGCGGGCAAAAAGGTGAAAGGCCGGAAGCGACATATCCTGACGGACACCTGCGGCTTCCTCATCTTCATCCTCGTACATGCCGCCGATATTCAGGACCGAGATGGGGCCGTCGATGTGCTGGCAGCCATTCGCAAACGGTTTCCCTGGCTGCGACACATCTTTGCCGATGGCGGTTACGCAGGCGATAAGCTACGATCCGCCTTGGTTGGCATGGGCAAATGGACGATCGAAATCATCAAGCGATCGGACAAGGCGAAAGGCTTTCAGGTGCTGCCCCGCAGATGGGTGGTCGAACGGACTTTTGCCTGGCTCGGGCGCTGTCGTCGGCTCGCAAAAGACTGGGAGCGATCCATAGCCTCGTCCACCGCTTGGGCCCTCGTCGCCTCAATCCGCATGCTCACGCGCAGAACCGCAAGGCTTTGTCAGAATTGAGAAACTTCCGAATCCGGCTCTTAATCCCGACGCTCACCGTGGTACCGCTGCCTTGGATGTCAAATCCTCACAGTGCAAGGTTCGCGCGGCAATTAGTCTGTCGCGAGTTCGATTGTCGCTGTCTACCCGCCCCATACCAGCAGGTAAACGCCTTGACCTGACGCACTCAACTGGCCCGGTCGGACATCAGTGATATGCGCGCGAACAACTAAATTACCTACCCGCTTATTATCGACCGCACGAGCGATCTTTGAGAGAAGCTTGTCATGGTCGAGGATAGTCAGCGATAACGGGTATGGCGAAAAGAATGCGACCATGTCCGAGCTGGGTGCGCGTCATGTCGCTGAGCTGCTGGCGCTGCGGATCAGGCGGCCGATCGCCGACAAAGGTCTGCCCCCCGCCGTCACGCGCCGGGCCGATTTACCCAGATTAGACCCAAAAAGGGAACCGTTCCGTTTCCTTATCGTTTGAGCCGTTGATCTTGGTCAATGTCTAACAAAACCAACGGATGATTTCGATGAAGATTGCGATATTTGCCGCGCTGCTTACCCTGGCGCCAGTTCCGGTGTTGGCTCAGGCTGTTTCGCCGGCGACTTCGGGAACGATGACCAGCGCCGACATCGGCGTCTCGCCGATCGCAAGCCAGAGTGGACCCAACTACGTGCTCGCCGCGGCCGACGCCAATCTTTACCAGATCAAGGCGTCGCAGCTCGCCGCGACGCGCGCGCAGCGTGATGACGTCAAGGCCTATGCGAAGCGCGTTCTGGCAGAGACGCAAAGTAGCCACAAAGCGCTGCTGGCGGCGTTGAAGAACGATCAGCGCACGATCAAGGCGCCGTCCTCGACCCTTTCCGCCGACCGCGCTGCCCTCCTCAAGCTGCTCCAGAAGGCGCCGAAGAGCGCTTTCGACAACCTCTATCTCACCCAGTCGGCGCAGGTTCAGCAGGATACCTGGGCGGTGCATAAGGGTTACGCACAGGACGGAACCGACCCGGCGCTGCAGCAGGTCGCCGGTACCGCGGTCCCGGTGCTGGAGAACGAGCTCGCCACCGGCAAGTCGCTGACCCCCACCGGGCTTGCAGGATAGGTGATACCCGCCGGGCCAGGTCGACGCAGCCCCCCAGACCTGGTCCGGCACCTGTTTACTGCCATTGATGCTGCGGTTGTAGCCGGCGGCATTGCTCGCCTGATCCGGCCAGCAGAGATGCTCCATCACTGTCAGCAGCCGTAACGGCCGATACGTTTGCTGCCCCAGTAAGCATTCGCCAGGTTGGGCCTGAGATCTTCGAAAAGCGCTTGCGCGAGAGCACGTCCCTCTTCGGTGAGCGAGGAGAGCTTCTGCCGACGATTGCGCTCCCCGACACGCCCGCAAGGTCACCATCGCTGATGGTGTGGCTGCGCGGCGACATTTACGATGGCCGGTTCAGCGGCAACTATGATGGCCGGTAGGATCGGTTGTCTGGCCTGATCGCAGGGAGGGG